>JAFTKI010000064.1 GCA_017453335.1 Clostridia bacterium | reverse complement strand
TTTGTCTCCAAATGATTTTTTGAAAAAAGTGTTGCACTTGGCTTGACAATCTGACGAGGCTCACAGTGGAACCCGTTTACGGGTGGCAAGTAACGATTGCATGGCTGACAGGCCAATAAAAAGCGCACTTGTGCGCCGCCAATAGTATTAGGGCTATGCCCGAAACTGAAATACCCCCCCTATTGCGGTGGCATTTTCGGTTGTATTCATACTTTTTCCTTGCCATTTGCCAATCTTTATGGTACAATAAAGGGGAAAAACGACACAAAATTGGAAATTATCACATTTTTTCTTTAAAAGTTGGTGGTTTTTGGAAAAAATTTCGACCTATACTTATGAGGGATAATACGCCCATCATCAGTTGAGGAGATTTTTATGGAACAAGAAAACAAACGAAACGGAGAAACCTGCCTGTCCGATGAAGAGATCGTAGAGCTTTATTGGGAGCGTGATGAAAAGGCAATCAAGGAGACCGACAAAAAATACGGCAGTTACCTATATGTGATCGCATACAACATCATTCACGATCGCTTGGACTGTGAAGAATGTGTCAACGATACCTATCTTGGCACGTGGAATCGTATTCCGCCTACACGTCCGCACGTTTTTCAGGTGTTTCTGACCAAGATCATGCGCAACATTGCAATCGACCGTTACCGCCAGAAAAACGCCGCCAAGCGGATCCCGTCTGAAATGACGGTCTCCTTGGAGGAGATCGGCGATGCACTTCCTGCTGTTGCATCGATCGATGAGGATTACCTGGTGGATCAGGTTGCGGCAATTCTGAACGCTTACCTGCGCACACTGTCGGATAAGGTGCAGTTTGCCTTTGTCTGCCGCTATTATTACGCCGATCGCATCGCCAACATCGCAACGATGCTCGGCGTTAGTGAGAATACGGTCTATCGCTATCTGAACGAGGCAAAGGAAGGCTTGAAAAAAGAATTGGAGAAGGGAGGCATCGACGTTGAGTAACAGGTTCCATTTTATCACAAAGATTCTGTCGAAGATCGATGATGAGATCATTGATAAAAACACCGAAAAACGCGCGCGTTTGATGGCTCGTATTTCCAAACGCTCCTCCGCACGCAAGCTTTGGATTCCGATCCTGTCGGTAGCGGCTTGCTTTTTGCTGATCTTCGGTACGGTATTCGGCTGGCTGATCGGCGGTGGCGGCAAGCAGGTTCCCGTTTATCAGGGAATGACGGTTTCAAGCACCAACCCCGCATTGGCATTGAACGCCGGTGGTGACTTCTCTCGGGTTGATATTCTTTCGAGTTTTCCGACCGTGTTGGAAAACGGCGGTGTTCCAACGGTGGAGCAACCCGATGCGGAATTGGAAGCGGCGATCGAGAGTACCTTGTCGGTTGAGGGAGCTGTAAATACGATCTACTATGCACAGCCCAATGCACCCGTTTACATTACGGTACATATCAATAATCCCGACCAGTTTGAAATTTTGTCCTTTACGCTGAACGGACAGAAATACACCTCCTATATGTTTGAAGAAGGCTCCGATCTGGAAAACCTGATTCTGAAGGTGGAGATCGGCGACATTGGCGGCATTGTTGAATACACCATTGATGCTATCAAATATGTGGATGGCGAAGAAATCAAGGATGTTCGCATGGAGGGCGACAAGACGGTTCGCATCGGTGTTGCCACCGTGAATCAGCCTGTGGCAACGGTTTCGAATGAGACTGTGGGCTTTGACGAGGTGTCCTTTGACGTCAATATCGGCGATGAATTGGAGCTGATCAGACTTTCCGATGGAAAAACCTATGCGATGCTATACGACGGAGAGGCGATTGTTGCAATGGAGGAGATTGCCTCCGAGGGTGACAGCTCGGTGATCTTTGACGGCTTGCACTCGGGAAAAAGCTATCTGTATCTGATCGTTTCTTATTACGACGATCTGGATGGAAGCGGAGCTGATGCGCACGTTTTGTATCAAAACGAGATCACCACGCCTACGATCGTGATGATAGAGTCGTTGATCCCCAATAAGACGGGATTCCGCGTTTCTTTTGTCTGGTCGGATGAGACCGCCGAAAAAACATTGCTTTCGCTGACACTTGTGGCTGACGGGGGCAAGCAGACCGTTCTTCCTGTTACCGCGACCGTAGTGGATGGTTTGCGTTCCAATACTCGCTATACACTGATCGCCACTTACGCCAACGGCGACCGTGTGGAAACCATCGAGCGCACTTTCCAAACGCTTCCCAAGATCACGCCGTCAATTACGCTCGTGAATACAACGCAAACAACGACATCCTTGGCGTTTGGATTAACACATGTTGATCCCGATGGGATAGGAAAGGTGACGAAGGTCGAATTACTGCATGGCGACAACGAGCCGATCGATCTTGGTGTATTGAGTGCCTACGTGGTTGACGGTCTGCTTTCCGATAACACGTATACGGTCAAGGTGACCTATACCTACGATCTCAACGATGGAAAAGGCGAACACACCGAGACCTACACGCAGGACATGAAAACCAAAGCAAAGACGGTTCCTACACTAACGATCGGTGAACCCGAAAGAACGCAAACAAGCATTGCATTCGGCTACAGCGTAGATGATCCCGATGCGATCTTCGAGATGCGCTCGATCGAATTGCTGAAAAACGGAAGCGTTGTAAAGACATCAAGCGATCTTTCCGCGCCCCGCTTTACGGGCTTGGAAAGCTATGTGAAATACACGGTGAAGATCAGCTATTGCTATGATCTGAATGACGGACAGGGAAGCCATGTCGAAACGCTGATGCGTGAGTGGTATACCGCGCCTGCGTTTGAATTGACGGGCATCGTTTGTCGCAGTCAAAGCATTATAGTGGGAGATACGGCTTATTTTGATATCTCACTTCAAAATCCGTCAGGATTGACTCCCTTGTCGGTGATCCTGAACGGCAAAAGCTATCCCGTAGACACTACCATTACAACCCCGACACGCCTGTATGTGGCTGTTTTGATCGACGATTCTTTTGAGGGCGGAAATACGGCTTTTGCATTGGAATCCGTTGAATTTCAAGGGGACGGTGAAAAATGGGTATACGCACCGACTGCCGACAATACGGTCGTTTGCTATGTTCAAAGGCCTTTTGTCATTCACGATGTGCTGTTTGTTGATGCCAATAATCAGCCGCCGGTTGATGTGACGCGTTCGGAGGAGACTGTTTATCTTTTGATCAAGGTAGATAACTCTATGGGCTATGAGGTGAGCAATATTGAACTAATGGAATATTCTCTCTACGGTCAACCCGGAGTCTGGGATTATACCTTTGTTGAGCAGACCTCCGATTATATCAAGCTTTCCCTTGGATCATGGAGCGGCTGGCGTTATTGCAAATTGGTTGAGATCACTTATGCAAACGAGTATGTCGGAACTGTAACTTTGAGACTTTACGACAGCGAAGAGGAAAAATATTTTACGGATATGCTGTTTGGAACCGTGGGAGATGTGATTGAGGTTCGTACCGTGGATGATCTGAAAAATATGGATCAGAGTTGCGGCCATTACCGTTTGATGAACGATATTGATCTCTCCACCGTCAATATCTCCAATCTTGGTGATTTTCAGGGATATCTGGACGGAAACGGTCATACAATCTCCGGTTATACACTGATTCAGAATCTCCATGGCGAGTCGGCTTCGATCGGATTGTTTTCCACGATCGGCGGCGTTGTGAAAAACTTGAATGTAACCGATGTATTGATCCGTATTTCAAGTGACGGCAAGGTTTTCGCGGGTTGCCTCTCCGGCGGAACCTCTGATAGCCTGCTTTTCAAAAACGTAACGTGCTCGGGATCGATCAGCGTTACCGCCCCCGAAGACGGTGCCATGGTTGGATCGGTGATCGGTAAGTTGGGCAACGGACTGAACGGATCCATAGAGGCTGATTCGATCGTTATTTTCGATGGATGCACGGTCGAGGTGAACGGTGCATCCGAGTATATCGGGGAGCTTTCCTTTGGATTTTCCGGGGAAATCATTATTCGATGATCCGTATTAGATTCAACAAATAAATATCAAAAAAAGGGAGGATCGCCGAAGCGGTCCTCCCGTATTTTGTTATGGCAGAGTTTATTTCAACAGATCCATTCCCAGATCATAGGTGAATTTGCACCACGTATCGCAGGTGTCGGCAGGGAATCGCTGTCCCGCAAGCTCAAAGGAAAAATCGCCTTGGTAGTTGATCTCGCGGAGTGCGGCAACCGTATCCTTCCAGTCAATCGTTCCGAAATAGGGCGGCAGGTGGGTGTCACAGTCGCGGCGGTTGTCGTCGATGTGCGTGCATTTGAGGCGGTTGCCCGTCATGCGGATAAACGCGCCCACGTCAATGCCCGAAAGATGCGCGTGTCCCGTGTCGATACAGATTCCAACAGACGGATCGTTGATTTTGTCTACCAGCTCAAGCAATTCATCGGGGTCACCGCCGCAATAGCGACGTCTGTTACCGCCAAAGTCCACCATGTTTTCCACCGCAATTCCAACGCCTGCCTTTTTTGCCGCTTCAATGAAGGGGGCAAGATAGGAGAGATTTGCATCAAGTGCCTTTTTGCGGCTGTAAAGGGGATCGTGAGGGAAGTTTGTGGGATGCATCACCATCCACTCGGCGCCAAGCGTTGCCGATGCCTCAATGGCGCGGTAGTTCAATTCCCAAACGCGAGCAGCTTGCTCGGTGTAGTCGGGATCGTCCCATTGCTTGCCCGAGAGCGTGTTGCCGTGCGTTTGCGGGAAGATGATCCCAAGTCGGTCGGCACTTTCCTTGTATTCGGCAATCAGCTCGCGCCAGTTGTCCTGCGCAAGCATTTGGTTGGGGGCGGAAAATTGCCAAAAATCAGCAGACAAGCGGGTATAGCCTGCTTTGCGGAAGATTTTTAAATCCTCAAGCGGATCCGTATTTTTAAAAAAGCTGGTTGCAATGGAAAGCGGAATCATTTTTCGTTACCTCACTTACGCAAGAATGTATTTTTCGGGCTCGGGAGAGTCAAACAGCTCGCACAGATCGCGGTCGCTGATGATGTAATCCACGTCCTTGGCACAGCACTGATAAAAGATCGAGGTCTTATTCCACTTGCTGCTGTCGCACAGCAAAACGCGTCGGCGTGCGTTCTGCATCATGATGTTACGGATCGGCACCTCTTCGGGATAGCAATCAAAAAATCTGCCGTCGGCTCCGATCGCCTGCACCGAAAAGATGGCAATGTCTGCTTGAATATTCCGCAAAAAATCCTGCGCGTAGCCGCCCACCAGAACGCCCTTGTTATCGGGGGAGAGAATACCGCCCGTGCAGTACGCCTTTACGTCATAGCGCGACAGAAAATTGGTAGTCTCCACGCTGTTTGTGATCACGGTCACACCGCTGATCGAAGGGAGCATTTCCGCTACGAAATAGGCACTGCTCGAACCGTCCAGAAAGATCACGTCCCCCACGTTGATCAAGGCCGTTGCCGCCTTTGCGATCTGCTTTTTCTGAGGGCCGTTTTCATGGCTTCTGAGTGAAAAGGGGATCTTTTTTCCGCTTGCCTCGGCAATTTTGACGCCGCCGTAGCTGCGGTTCACCAGTCCCCGTTCCTCCAGATTTTTCAAGTCTCTCCGAATGCTTGAGGAGCTGATATTCATCTTCTTTGCCAGATAGTCTACCGTGGCGTATTCGGTTTCGCTGAGCAGCTCTAAAATTTCATCTTGTCTTTCGCATTTGTACATAACAGAACCTCCGAAACACGCAAAAATGTGTTTTATTTTTTCAAAAATAAGGGGAATATGCGCAAAGATGCTTTTTGTTGCGCTTTTATTATAACTTTTTTTCATTCGTTTGTAAAGGGCTTTTTGATATTTTTTTGTCAAAAACGCGAAAAATAAAGTTTTTGAGCTGAAATTGTAGACAGACGGCAAAATTTGTGGTAAAATGACGTAATCTTATTCCGAAAGGATCCTGTAACATGAAATTGTTATTTTTTGATATGGAGTTTGCAAACGGACAGGTGAAGGGATCGATCTATTCGATCGGCTACACCGTGACCGATGAGGATTTTCAAACCATTGTGCCGCCAACCGATATTCTGATCGATCCCGATGCCGCCTGGAACAGCTATGTGGAGGAAAATATTCTGGCATATCCCAAGGAGACCGTTGAGGCGGCCCCAAAGTTCTTTGAGCAATATCAAGCCTTCAAAGCGTTATTTGAGAGTGTCGATGTTGCCGTTGGATTTGCGGTAAATAACGATATCCGTGCCTTGAAAAGCGATTGCAAACGCTATGGCTTGGAGATGCCGTCCTTCCGCATAATGGATACCGAACGGCTGTGCCGTATGCTGGACGAGCACAAGGATGCACACGGGCTGGCGGGATATGTTCGCGCCTGGTGCGGCGAGGATCCCGACAACCAACACCGCAGTGACGGAGACGCTTTGGCAACGATGCACCTGTTGCGTGCGATCTGCAGAGAAAAGCATGTGACTCCCGAAATGGTGATGCTGGCATTCCCCGAATGCTGTTCTACCTCTCTGGCGGGAGAAAAAAGACCGAAAAAGAAAGGCCGCACCCATCAAAAGGGGAGGGGAAAAGGCAAGGCGGGCAAGCAAGATCCCGCAAAAACGGAGAATCTCCGAAAATCATCCGAAAATAAAGCGTAAATAAGAGATAAATTGTAGGAAAATACTTGACTTTTTTCCGAAATTATGCTACTATAAATGTGTGTAGCCTTTTTACAGGAGCCACTTTACCTTTTGACATAGATCGCATTTTGCCGAAAAGGAGAGCTTACATGATTATAAATGTGATTTTAATAATTGTATTTCTGCATTTGATCGGATTGAGTGCATTTCACGGCGTTCTGAGAGATCTCGGAAAAGCACGGACACGCGGCATAGGCATGCTGATTGCGGCTGTTTTGGCGGTAGTCCTTACCTTACTGACCAAGGATTTTTGGGTCAGCGAAAGTCTTTTGGACGGGGTGCTCGCAGCAGCAGGCAATCAACAGCTTTTCGGGGATCTGATGGAAAGCTCCCCCACCCTTGCGGCGATGCTGTTTGAGTGTATGGCTTCTTTGATCGCGCCTATCCTTTGCCTTGTTTACTTTATCGTGCTGGCGTTCGTGATGTGGATTGCATATCTGATCATTGCCGTGGTTTTGGCGGATCGCTTGAAGGAGCATACCAAAAAATGCAAGCGCAGCAAGCTCCGTGCGGGTATCTGGGGCGGCGTTTGGGGTGCTGTGATCTGCGTGATGCTGATGGTTCCCCTTGCCGCATACATGGAGATTGCAACGCCGGTTGCCACAAGCGTTCTGCAAGCCGATATTCTGACCGAGGAATCCGAGCAATCCCTGCAGGAGGCTGTGGATGAATATATCGCACCCGTAGACGGCGGCTCTGCAATGGTATACCGTGCGATCGGCGGCGGACTCCTTGTGGATTGCATGACCGATTTTTCGATTGATGATCAAGATATTGATTTTTCCGAAGAGGTTGGATCGGTTTGCTCGCTTGCTTGCAGCATCGTTCAGCTTGCCGATGAAGATTTCCAGAATTACGGAGCAAAACAGACTGCGGCAGTCAATGCTGTAGCCGATGCTTTTGAGGATTCCGTTCTGTTGCCGCAAATTGCGGGAGATTTGGTTTACGGTGCCACCGACAGTTGGCTCAATAATCGCCCGTTCTTGGGAATCGACCGCCCGAGTGCAGGAAGCATGGCAGAGCTGTTTGATCCCTTTATCAACCGTGTGTTTGAGATTTTGCGACAAGATGCGCATGATCCTGCCGCTCTGCAAAGAGATATCCGCACCGTGGCGGACATGATCAATATTTTTGCCGAGCATCGTGTTTTTGAAAACCTTTCCAGCACGGATCGCTTGATGGCCTCGCTGAGCAGCAACGGCATTATGAGCAAGCTTTTGACCAAGCTTGGCGAAAACAGCAGTATGAAGGCGTTGATCCCCGAGGTAACAAATCTTGGCGTTCGTGCAATTGCCACCACGCTGGATATCCCCGGCGATAAAGTTGCTGTTTACGAGGAATTTCTCGCAAGCGTGGCGAAGGATATAAACTACACCAAGATCCTTCCCGACGATCAGCGCGCCACGTATCTGGCAGACAGCCTCAAAGAATCCTTTGACGAAGCCGGCATTCCCATCGATGAAGAAATCCTGATTTGCTATTCGGTCAGCATGATCGAAGATCTGGTAGAAAACGACAAGCACTCTATCACAGCCGATGACGTGCAGGCGTTCTTTGCCATCTATGCAACGAGCGAGCCTGTGGCAAAAACCGAAGAGGAAGCTTCGGAGCAAAGCACCGACGGGCTTTCCGCAACCTTCCCTCTGAAGAAGGAAGATCCGTATGCCAATACCGTTTATGCGGGAAAAACTGCAAAAGAGCTTCAAAAAACGGGAGCCGCCGCACTGGCAAATGCATACCGCTATTTGATGACCTTGACCTTCGACTATCCGACCTCCGATTCCGCCGAGGCGACCAAGACCGTAAAAAAGATCTACACGCAGGTCTTGGAGAAGGATGCTTCGGAGATTTCGGCGCTGGATTCCTTTGCGTTGACACAAAAGCCTCTGGATGCTACCTATCAGGCATCCTTGGGATTGCAAAAATCCGAAACGCTTGTTACCACCAAGGTGCTTTTGAGCGATCTGTTGATCGATCCCCGTGTGGTAACAGAAAAGCTGAACGGCGAGGGACTGACCGTAGAGGTCACTGCGATCACCGATATCTTTACCGCCGCAAACGATCTGTACAAAAAAGTGTCTTACGGAAGTAATATCGGCTTGGAGCAGATCTCGGATTCGGTTGGTCAGATCCTGGATGCCTTGAAAGCTTCCACCGGATACGGCTCGGATCAGACTGCCGAGCTGTTTACTGCCATTCTGCAATCCAAAACGGTGCGTGATTCCGCAAATCTGGATGTGAAGACCGCAACCGAAATGGCACAGAAGGCTACCGAAGGGGAGAGCGCTCCGAATTATACGCAAACGGTAACGGTTGTGTCCAAAGCTGTGACCGTGATCACAAATTACAACAAAGAAGGACATGAGGTCACGGACGAAGAAATTGTATCGTTGATCCGAAACATCAACCGCCAAAGCGCCGCTATGCTGGAAATTTATTCCACGCCAAAGCGTTTGGAAGGGCACGGTGTTCCCACGAAATATTCAAGTGTTACCGCCGAGCTGTTGACCAAGGTGTTCCACTTTATGGCGGCGGCAGATCTGACCGACGCGCAATACGAACAGGAAGCAAAGGCGCTGAACGCACTTTTGAACGTTGCTTTCTCGGCGCGTGAAAATTCCGGCTCCAAGTATCTGTTCGCAAAGGACGGAAAGGTAAGCGTGTTCTCGGGCACCGCAGACGAAACGGTTGCGCTCTTTATGAGCTCCCGTGCGATTACTTCGGCACTCAGAGATTCGCTGTTGACCGACGGCGCGATTCGTGCAGACCGTTACGATGTGTACGATCTGAGCGCAAAGCAACCTGCGGATTCTACCGATTATGCAGATTGCCAAGCGGCAATGCTGCGCTACTATGAGCAGCATCCCTCCGAGGAGACCAAGCTGAGCCTGTATGCACTGGCGGCTCTGTTCGGAATTACCGATCAGCCCTTCCTCGGTTGATCCGTTGAATCATAAATCATAACCCAAAAAGAGAGAACATCTCGGTATTTCAACCGATTTGTTCTCTCTTTCTGCTTGTAGTACAGGATTTGGGATCGGTTATTTTTGCAAAGGTATTTCGACTGTCGGCTGAACAATAAAGTGCTTTGGGATAAAAACTCAAAAAGAAATATTTTTGGTTCTTTTTCAAAGTATCTCCTGTGCCGACCGGCGAAAAGGACTTGACAAGGAAACACAAGTGTGTTATAATAAGGAGAACTGAATTGTTCTTGATTTCCCCTTTGGAAAAGGTTTTATTTATTTTAGAGAATAGGGAAGTAACAGGAAAGGGATGAGAAAATGAGCTTAAATCCGCTCCGCAGAAAGAGAACAAGAAAAGCACTTCTGATTCTGTTTGATATTTTTTGTTTTATCGCAATCGATGCGGTGTATTATTTATCCACCGTCTTTTTGGATAAATCATTGAAATACGAGGAACCAAATCTGTTTTTATTGAATTCTGCGATCTTATTGGGTGTCATACTGGCAGTCCGTATGATCGCCGGTATCTATTTCAACGTATGGCGCTATACGAATACAACGATCTACATGAAAATGATCGTGTCGGACGGCGTGAGCTGCCTTGTTGCACTCGGCTTGACATTTGCCTTTGGTACCGATAACGGTATCTGGCATTTCCTTACGGTGAGTGCTTTCAACGCGTTGCTCGTGCTGATGTCGCGTTTTGCCTACCGTCAGCTCTATAAGCACATCAAACGCTCCGAGGAAAACGAGCGCCACAAGATCCCCGTTGCCATTGTCGGTGCGGGACAGATCGGTGCTTTACTTGCAGAGGAGCTGACTTACAGTAAAAAGTCAAACTATAAACCGATCTTTTTTATCGATAAGGATCCCTCTAAGGTTGGAAGCCGTGTTGCAGGGCTGAAGGTTTACCGTGAGGACGATAGGCTTCTTGACTTTATTCAATCGCAGGAGGTCAGCGAGATCTTCGTTGCACTGCCCAAGCTGACCAGCGAAGAAGCCTCGAAGGTGTACGAATTTTATTCGCAGACCAACTGCAAGGTCAAGCTGTACGATACACCCATGAAGGATGCCCAGGAGAGTCCGCGTGTTCGACAGGCAAGACTTCGTGAATTCCAGATTGAAGACCTGCTGTTCCGTAAATCCTTGCAGATCAACAACAGCGATTCCTTCCGTTATTACAACGGTAAGGTGGTTTTGGTGACGGGTGGAGGCGGATCGATCGGAAGTGAGCTTTGCCGACAGCTTGCAAAATGCAATCCGTCCAAGCTGATCATTCTGGACATTTATGAAAATAATGCATACGATATCCAACAGGAGCTGTTGCGCACATACGGCAAGAATCTGGATCTTGTGGTCGAGATCGCATCGGTGCGTGACCGTAAGCGCTTGGAATCGGTATTCAATGCGTACCGTCCCAACATTGTTTTCCATGCTGCCGCACACAAGCACGTTCCGCTGATGGAGCATAGCGGCTGTGAGGCAATCAAAAATAATATCATCGGAACCTATAATACCGCGGATATGGCGGAGAAATACGGGGTAGAGAAGTTTATTCTGATCTCCACCGATAAGGCCGTCAATCCCACCAATATTATGGGCGCATCCAAGCGGATGTGTGAAATGATCGTGCAGTGCCGCGGCGACAGTCAGACCAGCTTTGCTTCGGTTCGCTTCGGAAACGTGCTGGGATCGAACGGCTCTGTCATTCCGCTCTTTAAGCGTCAGATCGCAAACGGAGGTCCCGTTACCATCACCGACAAGCGGATCATTCGTTACTTTATGACCATTCCCGAAGCCAGCCAGCTTGTGATCCAAGCGGGGGCTATGGCAAAGAAGGGCGAGCTTTTCGTTCTGGATATGGGTAAGCCGGTTCGTATTTACGATCTGGCAAGAAATATGATCAAGCTTTCCGGTCTGGAGCCCGATGTGGATATCAAGATTGAGGAGATCGGTTTGCGTCCGGGAGAGAAGCTGTACGAGGAGCTGTTGATCAAGACCGAAACCTTGACCAAGACCGAGAACGATATGATCTTTATCGAAAAGGATTCCTCGCTGACGCGTGCCGAAGTGGATGAGAAGATCGATATCCTTTTGACGGCGGTTCGGGAAAGCGAAAACGAGATCGCATCGGAAAAGATCAAGGATGCCCTGAAGCGCGCTGTTCCTACCTTCCACAGCCCGAATTTGGTCAACCGTAAGGCGGAGCAATCCGAGGAAATGAAAGAGGTTGATGCAGCCCAAAAGCAGGAAATCCCCACAACATAAAATGAGCTTGCAGGAGCCGTCTTTTTCGGAAGACGGCTCTTACTGATCGGTGGATTTTTTGTCAAAAATAACAAGAAAACGACAAAATTGCTTTCTGAATTTGTAAACCTGTTAAAAAATAAAAAAAAACGAAAAAATACTTGACGAAATCTTGATTTTGTATTATAATATAGTAAAATTAATGATAGGCTATGATAGGAAAAAAGTTCGGATGTGCTGTGCAGAGAGTTGTCGGTTGGTGCAAGACAATTTGTGTGTCCGAATATAACTCATCCTTGAGCCTCCAACCCAAAGGCTTTTGCCGAGTAGAATTGGACGGGTTCTCCCGTTACAGAGAGGCTGTATTGATTGATACGGCGTAAGTGGGTGGCAGTCACCAAGCAGAGTGGTCCCGCGGAGTTGAAATCTTCGTCTCTTTTATGCAAAAGTTCAGTGCTTTGCGTAAAAGGGGCTTTTTGTTTTCAGAGGAGTCTTCGGGTACGCACGAAAGGAGTTCGTAATCATGGAAAATTGCAGCAAATATGCAAAACAGTATTTTGTTCCTGCGGGGAACAACATGGATTGGATCACAAAGGACCGCGTGGAAAAGGCGCCGATCTGGTGCAGCGTTGACCTGCGTGACGGAAACCAGGCTCTCGTTACCCCGATGAGTCTTGAGGAAAAGCTTGACTTTTTCAAATATTTGTGCGGCATCGGCTTTAAGGAGATCGAGATCGGCTTTCCCGCCGCATCCGAGACCGAGTATAATTTCTGCCGCGCGTTGATCGAGCAAAAGTTGATCCCCGATGACGTGACCATTCAGGTTCTGACGCAGTCGCGTGAGCATATCATTGCCAAGACCTTTGAGGCAATCGACGGCGCACCGCACGCGATCGTACATCTGTATAATTCCACCTCGGTGGCACAACGCGAGCAGGTGTTCCGCAAGAGCAAGGAAGAGATCGTCAAAATTGCCGAGTTCGGTGCCGAGCTTTGCAAGAAGTACCGCGAGAAGGCGCACGGACATATTCAGTTTGAGTATTCTCCCGAAAGCTTTACGGGAACCGAGCCCGAATTTGCCGCAGAGATCTGCAACAAGGTGATCTCGATCTGGCAGCCCACGCCCGAGGATAAGGTAATTATCAACCTGCCCGTTACGGTTTCTCATTCCATGCCGCATATCTACGCCGCACAGGTTGAGTATATGTGCAAGAATCTGATGAACAGAGAAAATCTTGTGATCTCTTTGCATCCGCATAACGACCGCGGCTGTGCGGTGGCGGACAGCGAGATGGGACTTCTGGCAGGCGGCGACCGTATTGAGGGTACGCTTTTCGGAAACGGCGAGCGCACGGGTAACGTTGATATCATCACGCTGGCACTCAATATGTTCTCACAGGGGATCGATCCCGAGCTTGATTTTTCCAATCTGCCCGAGATCACCGAGATCTATGAGCGCGTAACGGGAATGCATGTTTACGAAAGACAGCCCTACAGCGGCAAGCTGGTGTTCGCGGCATTCAGCGGCTCGCACCAGGATGCCATTGCCAAGGGAATGAAGTGGCGCGAGGAGCGCGGCGGTGTCTGGAACGTGCCGTATCTGCCCATCGATCCCTGCGATGTAGGACGCGTTTATGAGGCCGATGTGATCCGCATCAACTCCCAGTCGGGTAAGGGCGGAATCGGGTACATTCTGGAAACCCAGTACAATCACATTTTGCCCCCCAAGATGCGCGAGGTGTTCGGTTATCATGTCAAAAACATTTCCGACCACGAGCATCGTGAGCTGAAGCCGCAGGAGGTTTATGATATTTTCGTCCGTGACTTCGTTAATCAAAATTCCCGTTTGGATGTCAAGAAAGCCTTTTACAGCGAGGGCTCGGACGGCGTTACCGCAAGTGTTTCTTTGAACTATTGCGGCAAGGAGCAGCTGCTCAGCGCAAAGGGTAACGGTAGCTTGGATGCGGTCAGCAACGCGATCAAGCTGCTGACGGGAAAAGAGTACTTTTTGGAAACCTATACACAGCACGCATTGGAGGGGGCTTCCACCTCTAAGGCGGCATCCTATGTAAGCATCGTTTACAATTCCAAGACCTATTGGGGTGCGGGAATTGACAGCGATATCGTGGTTGCTTCGGTGAAGGCGCTGGTAAGTGCCGTGAACCGCCTGCTGGAAGAGGAGCAATAAAAGAGGAGGAACTGCCATGAAAATGACAGGAGCAGAAATTTTAATCGAAACCTTGATCGAGCAGGGAATCACCGATGTGTTCGGTTACCCCGGCGGTCAGGCAATCAATATATACGATGCGCTTTATAAGGCATCGGATCGGATCAATCACTATCTCACGGCGCACGAGCAGGGCGCATCCCACGCAGCAGACGGCTATTCCCGTGCCACGGGTAAGGTGGGCGTTTGTATCGCCACATCGGGTCCCGGCGCTA
The DNA here is from genome assembly GCA_017453335.1 of Clostridia bacterium. The sequence goes on along the minus strand of JAFTKI010000064.1, from coordinate 2,402 downwards.
CCAATCTGGTTACGGGGATCGCAACCGCCATGCTGGATTCGATCCCGATGGTTGCGATCACGGGTAACGTACCCGCACATCTGATCGGTAAGGACAGCTTCCAGGAGATCGATATCACGGGCGTAACGCTTCCGATCACCAAGCATAACTATTTTGTACATCGCGTAGAGGATCTGGCAGATATCGTGCGCGAGGCGATCCAGATCGCAAAGTCGGGCAGACCCGGCCCCGTGCTGATCGATATCCCGAAAAACGTACAGGTGGCAACCTGCGAATATGAGGCAAAGCCGAAGGTGGAGAAGCTCCCGCTTCCGATCGCTGACGACGCACAGATCAAAGAGGCAATCGAGCTTTTGAATCAAGCCGAGCGTCCCTACATATACATTGGCGGCGGTGCCGCAGGCTTGGGACTTGGCAAGCAGATCGAGGCTTTGGCAAAGCATATCGACGGATATATCGGATGCAGCTTTATGGGACTTTCCGCAGTCAATGTGGATTGCGACCGTTTCCTTGGAATGCAGGGTATGCACGGTAAGTATGCGTCCTCGATGGCACAAAAGGAAGCCGACTTGATCTTGGCTGTCGGTGTTCGCTTCAGCGACCGCGCAACGGGTAACGTTGCAAAATACGCACAGGGAACCAAGATCATTCAGCTGGATCCCGATTTTGCCGAGATCAACAAGAACGTCAAAGTGGATATCGGTATCGTTGCCGATGTTGCCGATTCGTTTGCACGGATCGCCGCAGGAGCCGAGAAAAAATCGCATCCCGAATGGATTGCAACGGTCGAGGCACTTCGCCAAGATCAGGAGCGCTTTATTCAGGAGGCAGAGGATGCAAGTCCTGCACCCTTGACACCCAAAAAGATCTTTGATATCATCAACGAGAAGAAAAAGCCCGCAACCGTGATCACGACCGACGTTGGTCAGCACCAGATGTGGGCGGCACAGTACGTTCACTTTGACCGTGCGCGCCGTTTCGTATCCAGCGGAGGACTTGGAACGATGGGCTTTGGTCTGGGTGCCGCAATCGGTGCGCAGATCGCGTCGGGTGACCCTACTGTGCTGATTACGGGTGACGGAAGCTTCGGTATGAATCTCAATGAGCTTGCAACCGCGGTGACCTACCGTGTGCCGATCGTGATCGTTCTGATGAACAACGGTGTTCTGGGCATGGTTCGCCAGTGGCAAACGCTCTTCTTTAACAAGCATTATTCCAACACGGTGCTCGATCGCAAGACCGATTTCGTCAAGCTTGCCGAGGCGTTTGGCGCAACGGCATACCGCGCGTCAACTCCCGAGGAATTTGCCGATGCCTTCCAAAAGGCTGTTGCGCAGAACGACGGCCCCGTTGTGATCGACACGCTCATCGATCAGGATGCATTCGTGCTTCCGATGTTGCCTCCCGGCGGCTCGATCGATGATATTATCGTGAGAAAGTGAGGCGTGACAGATGAAAAAAACGAATCAATTCGTAATCGCGGTCTACGTTGAAAACCGCGCAGGCGTTTTGACGCGCGTTACCAGCATGTTCACGCGTCGCGGCTTCAACATCGATGCTTTGACGGTTGGAGAGACCGAGTCTCCCGAATATTCGCGTATCACCATCTCGCTCAGCGGTGACGGCTACGCAAGAGAGCAGCTGATGAACCAGCTTCGCAAGCTGATCAACGTCAAAAAGGTTGAGGTTTTGGAGGAAGACTGCATCAAGCGTGAATTGATGCTGATCAAGGTCAAAAACAATTCCCAGACCAGAGGTGACATTCTGTCGGCGGTGGATGTTTACCGCGCAAAGGTGATCGACTATACGGCGGAGGGAATGTGCATCGAGATCACGGGAGATCCCATTAAGATCGATGCGTTTATCAAGCTGATGGTTCCGTTCGGGATCATCGAAATGTGCCGCACAGGTATCGTGGCACTTGAAAGAGGAAGCAACACGTTGCTCAATAAATAAGAATTTTATTTATGAAATAAAAGGAGAAAACAAATCATGGCAAACATTTACTATCAGCAGGATTGCGATCTGAACAAGCTCAGTGGCAAGACCGTTGCGATCATCGGCTACGGCTCTCAGGGCCACGCTCACGCGCTCAACCTCAAGGATTCGGGCGTACACGTAATCGTTGGTCTTTACAAGGGAAGCAAGAGCTGGGCAAAGGCAGAGGCTGCAGGACTTGAGGTTTACACCGCTGCAGAGGCTGCTGCAAAGGCAGATCTGATCATGATCCTGATCAATGACGAAAAGCAGGCAAAGCTGTACCGCGAGAGCATCGAGCCCAACCTGACCGAGGGTAAGACTCTGGCATTCGCACACGGCTTTAACATCCACTTTGGCTGCATCAAGCCTCCGAAGAACGTTAACGTTATCATGGTTGCTCCCAAGGGCCCCGGTCACACCGT
>JAFTKI010000015.1 GCA_017453335.1 Clostridia bacterium | reverse complement strand
TGAGTAGTATTCTCATTCAAAGAATTTTCGAGATCCGTTCGCACATACTTATATGCTTTGTACTTCTCTCTTGTTGTTCAATTTTCAAGGATCATTCGTCCCCTCGCTTTCGCGCGGCGACCTTGTTATTATACCACATTCCTCACGGCTTGTCAAGTACTTTTTTGAAAGTTTTTCAAAAAAACTTTTCAGCATTCAGATTGCGGTACTGCCTACCACCATTGTGGTGAGCTTGTATATTTTACCATTTTCATTTTCTTTTGTCAAGATATTTTTTTCATTTTTTATCTTTTTGGATGCTTGAATAGATTATGTGCGACATTTTGCATGACAATATAGACATTTTTTACAAAACCCACGCATTATGCATATTTAAGGAATCCAGCATGCAACCATTCTCTTCCAAAAAGAAGAAGGCTTCGCCTGTTGGAAAAGCCTTCTTTCTACCATTTATTATATAAGCATCGCACAAAAAGGTCAATCGACCTCACGTCTGCCCTCAAGCGCACGAAACAAGGTGACCTCATCCGCGTACTCCAGATCCGCGCCAACAGGGACACCGTAAGCAAGGCGCGTTACGCGCACGCCAAGCGGACGCAGCAACTTTGACAAATACATGGCGGTCGCCTCCCCTTCCACAGTGGGGTTGGTGGCAACGATCACCTCGTCAACCGCATCCTCGGAAATACGAGTCAACAGCTCCTTGATCTTAAGTCGATCGGGCGTAATTCCGTTCATCGGAGAGATCAAGCCATGCAAAACATGATAAACACCTCGGAACTCACGCACCTTTTCCATCGCCATCACTGCACGTGCATCGGTTACAACACAGATCAAGCCGTGATCGCGCTCGGGATCGGTACAGATCGGGCAAATCTCACGGTCGGTCAGGTTTTGACAAACAGGACACAAGTGGATCTTATCCTTGGCATCCAGAATTGCCTGTGCAAACGCCTCGGCATCCTCTCTGTCCCATTCTAAGATCGAGAACGCCATGCGGGTTGCTGTTTTTTTGCCGACTCCCTCCAGCCTTCCGAATTTCTCCGCCAGCAATCGGAGCGATTCAATGTACTCTGCCATGAAATCAGAAGAGTCCAGGCAGGTTCATCGGACCTGTGATCTTATTCAGCTCGGCGTTGTTGGTCTCCTCAACGCGCTTGATTGCTTCGTTTACCGCAGCAACCAGAATATCCGACAGCGTTTCGATATCATCGGGATCTACAATCTCGGGTGCCAGATCGATCGAAAGAATTTCCTTCTTACCGTTAATCTTTACGTTTACAACTCCGCCGCCTGCCGAAATATCGTATTCACAAGCCTCCAGCTCTGCCTGTTTTGCCGCCATATCCTCCTGCATTTTCTGTGCCTGACGGATCATCGCCTGCATATTTTGAGGGCCGCCGCCCATACCCTTCGGAATATTTGCTTTCATCGTTTCTGTCTCCTTAATATATTTTAATGTAATTTTGAATCAAATTTCTTCCTCGGTGGCATCGATGATCTCATCGATCACAGAGGCCTCTGCCGCTTTTCCCGCAACCTCCATCGTCAGCATCTTATCGCCGACCTCACGTCGCAGGACCGCCGAAATCGCCATGCGCAAGCGATCACGCGAATCGTCGTGCGTCATCATCTGCATGGAAAAATCGTTTTCAAAGCGCACGATCACCGCACCGTTTTCGGTGGTATACCCTCGGGAACCCTTGACAAAGCTTGCCACCATCGGATCGCTTCGTGTAATGCGCTCAACGATCTCCATCCAGTTGCGGATCGGATTCAAGATGCGCTTGGGTGACGAATCGTCAGCCTTGATTGCAACAGCCACAGGTGTTTTTTTGATTTCGGGCTTTGGCTCGGGAGCTTTTTCTTTGACCTCCGATACAGGCTCACTCTTTTTGATCACGGTACCCGTTAAGATCTGCTCCTCAAGCTGTGCGATACGCGAGACCAGTGCTTCATACGAGGTATCCAGTGCCTCGTCGCACATTCTGACCAACGTCATTTCGGCAACGATACGCTTGACAGCGTTCGCCTTTTGCATGGAGAACAGTGCATCCTCAAGAAGCGTGCAATGATACAAAAGCGTTTCCTTTCGGAAAAGCCCCGCCGCCGCCTCCAGTTGTTCGCGTTCGTGATCGGTGAGATCCAGATATGCCGCCGCGTTCTTTGTGGTTTTCACCACAAGCATATCACGATAGAGGGAGATCAGATCCTGCCAGAAGACCGACAGATCCTTGGAGGATTTTACGACCTCGGCGATCTGATCGAACAGCACGTCGTAGTTTCGTTCGGAAACAGCCTTGACCGTTCGCAGCATCGCGTCGCGTCCCGTGATTCCCACAACATCAACAACCACATCGGGAGTGATCTCCCGTTTCGCGCCCGCGCAAAGCTCCAGCAGACTGATCGCATCACGCATACCGCCCTGTGCCAGCTTGGCAAGCATACGTGCGGCATCGGGATGCAGAGTGATCGATTCCTCTTTTGCAATAAAATTCAGACGCTCCACCAAAGCATTGGTGGAAATACGGCGAAAATCAAACCGTTGGCAACGGGATATGATCGTTGCGGGCAATTTTTGCAGCTCGGTGGTTGCCAGAATGAACACCACGTGCTCGGGCGGCTCCTCCAGCGTTTTGAGCAATGCGTTGAAGGCGCTGACCGACAGCATATGCACCTCATCGATGATATACACGCGGTATTTCAGCGAGGACGGCGAATAGATCACCTCGTCACGGATATCACGGATGTTATCAACACCGTTGTTTGATGCGGCATCCATTTCCAGCACATCGGTTGCCGCGCCGCTGTCGATTGCCTGACAAGCCGCACAAACGCCGCACGGATTACCGTTCACGGGGCTTTCACAGTTGACGACCTTTGCAAGGATCTTGGCGCAAGTCGTTTTTCCCGTTCCCCGCGATCCGCAAAACAGGTAGGCATGGCTAAAGGCTTGATTCTCAGCCTCGTAGCGCAAAACGGAGGTGATATGCTCTTGCCCATAGACCTGGTCAAAGGTCTGCGGACGCCATTTTCTGTACAACGCCTGATGCATAGCAAAAGCTCCCTCCTTAATTTTATAACATATAGTATATTATACAACCATTTTCGCATTCTGTCAAGCACTTTACTGCTATAAAAAAGAAAAAAGCCCGCCAAAGGGCAAGCTATCAAAAACAACCCCGAACCGCAAAACAAGACCATACACCCTTGAATCGAAAGTCACTTCCACGCGATCTTCGTACACTCTGCTCGGAACAGGCACTCTTGCGGCACATTGGGTAGACTGCTTAAGGCTGCTTGGTCCCCCACCTGACCTGGTTCACAATTCCCAATTGCGCAAGACCCATTCTTCAACACAGAGGGTACGACTCAATTCGTAAAAGATCGTCCCTCAAAAAGGGGATCCACCCCTGCTGTAGCGGATTTCAGGTATAGGGCTCCGCTATGTCCCCGGCTGGTATGGCCTCGTTTTGCGGTTCGAGGTTCTATTTATTATAACAGATTGTTTTTCGTTTTGCAAGTCTTTTTTCAAAAATTCCGTATTTTTTCGAATATTCCTATTTTTCTATTACGATTCGATTTTATTTTTCAACATACTGCATCACCGCGAAAAGCATTTCGGCGGTATCTGCGCGCGTAAGCGTTGCCGTGGGCGAAATACAGCCCTCGCTTTCCACCATGATCCCTGCGGCGTTGAGCGAGTAGATCGATTCTCTTGCCCACACGGGGATATCCGAGCCATCGGAAAAGGTGGGGATCACGGGGATCTCGCAAAGACCAACCAAATTGGACAGCATCACAGCCGCCTCGGCGCGTGTGATCTCATTGTTCGGAAGAAAGCAAAGGGTTCCGTTTTCAAGCGTTCCGCTGACGTAGCCCAAGTCGTATGCGGCAGCAACGTACCCCTTCATTGAGTCCGCGATCTCACCGTCATCCGCAAAAACGGTCTGCTCGCAAGCGGGAACCTCGTAAATTCCGATTGCGTTCATTGCCATCACCAAAAACTCAATGCGGCTGACAGCGCGATCGGGATAAAAATAGCACTTATCGCCAATCTGCGTTCCGCTCATGATCCCTGCATCGGTCATGGCAAGTGCCGCGCGGTACGAGGGGGTTCCCTGCATATCGGCATACGTTACGGTACTGCCCGATTTCGTGATCTTCAGGTCAACGGTTGCCGAAGCACTGTAATTGCCGTAGCGGTCACGCACGATGTAAGAAAAGCTGTCGGTCCCTACATATCCCTCACTCGGACGGTAAACATACTTTCCCGCATTGCGATCGAGCAGCAGAACCGAACCGTTCCGAGGATAGGAGACCACCTCGAAAATCAGCGTGTCTCCATCGGGATCGTAGCCGGAAAGCGTTCCGTAAAGCTCTAAATTCTCATAAGTAGACTGATTCAGCGAAAGCCCCGACGCCATGCTCACTGTTGGAGTATAATTGATCTCTCCCGTCAGGTATACGTTGCAGATCATCGGCACGCTGCCGCCGTTCGCCGTAAAGGTAAACGATGCCTGCGTATAATCCTCGGTCGCGGGCGAGAAATTCATCAGTGCAAGATTCCCTCCCGAAACGGTCTGTCCCGCCGCCACGCGCGTTGAGCCCAGCAGCAATTCGCCCTTGAGAGGATCGGGCAAGGATTTTACCGTGATGTACTCCACCCGCGGCAGGTTGAGTCCTCTTGCAAAGCAATCCGCCGAAAACAGCACATCATTCCCGATCGGCGCCGATACGGCAACGTCGGTCCCCGCCGCCAATACACACAATCCATACGACAGAACAGGTTGCTCCGCAGCTTGTGCAGCCCCCGAAATCCCCAACATGGGCAAGCACAGTGCAAAAACCAAAACCGCAACCAAAAAACGTACCATTTTTTTCATATCTCTTCCGCCTTTCAAAAGCATTCTTGCTTTATCGATATGAAAAAAGCTTGCCGATTAGAACCGCGAAAAAGAGAAAAAGCACTCGCCGAAAACGACAAGTGCTTTATCCGTTGGATCGAATCAGATCTGTTCCTTAACCTTGGAAGCCTTACCAACTCTGTCACGCAGGTAGTACAGCTTTGCGCGTCTTACCTTACCAACGCGGATGATATCTACCTTCTCAACGTTGGGAGAGTGGATCGGGAAGGTCTTCTCAACGCCTACGCCGTAAGAAATACGTCTTACAGTGAAGGTTTCGGAGATTCCACCGCCATGCTTTGCGATAACGGTGCCTTCGAACATCTGGATTCTTTCTCTGTTACCCTCTTTGATACGGTTGTGAACACGGATGGTGTCACCGATGCGGATTACGGGCAGCTCCGCTTTCATTTGCTCGTTTGTAAAAGCCTCAATCATGTTCATTTTTGAGTCCTCCTATACTACCGGGTGTTCATGCGAGCATGCAGCGGACCACCCTAAAATTATCGTTGCTCAGCACAACAGGGGTATTATAACACATCTTTTTCCATTTTGCAAGTCTTTTTTTGAATTTTTTTGGTTTCTTTGAAACTTTTTATTTTTTTGATCTCTTTATGGGCAATTTTCTGTTTTAAGTCTACATGAACTTTTTAAAAAAAATAGAAAAAAACTTGATTTTTCAATCGGAATCGACTATAATAGGCTTGTACGACCATCAAGAAGGAAAGGAGGAATCCCATGAAGAAAAAGCCGTTTGTGCTCAGTGCTCTTCAAAAGCTGTTCAACCGCCGCGTGTTTATTATTCTGCTGATCCTGATGCAGATCACCTTTACAGCGCTGTTGCTGGCTTATTACACCCGCCTGGCTTGGCTGAGAGATCTATTAACGCTCTTCAGCGCGATCACAGCACTTCACCTGCTATTGCGGCAGGATAAAGCCGCCTTTAAAATGTCTTTGATCTTTCTGATCCTCCTGCTTCCCGTATTCGGCGGCGTTTTTTATTGGATCTTCCATTCCCAAACCAACTCACACGGCTTGCGGAAACGGCTGATAAAGGTAGAAAAGGCATCCGAAACAGCTTTTGACGGCAGCGAAAAGACCTATCAAACCGCGCTGGCGCAAATGCCGGAGGCACAAAAGCAGCTGCGCTATCTGAACAGAAACACCCCCTTCCCCATCTACGACAACACAAAAACCGAGTATTATGCTTCGGGAGAGGCGATGTTTCCTTCTCTGCTCCGTGACCTGCAATCGGCACAGCACTATATCTTTTTGGAATATTTTATCATTGCCCCCGGATATATGTGGGACACGATCCTTTCGATCCTGCAGGAAAAGGTTGCGGCAGGAGTTGACGTCCGCGTGATCTACGATGACGTTGGGTCCCTTCCCACGCTTCCACCGAACTACGCAAAAAAGCTTCGTGCAATGGGCATCCGTTGCGAACGATTCAATCCCTTTCACCCGTTTCTGACCAGTACACAAAACAACCGCGACCACCGCAAGATCGCCGCGATCGATGGCAAGATCGCCTATACGGGCGGCATCAATCTTGCCGATGAGTATATCGCAAAAAAGATCAAGTTCGGAGAATGGAAGGACAGTGCCATCCGCCTGGAGGGGGACGGTGCCTGGGGACTGACGGTCATCTTTTTGCAAATGTGGAGCGTTCTGTCCCGCCAAGAAGAGGATTTCGCGCAGTACAAGCCCGAATATTCCCAAATACAGGGCGTTACAGGCTGGGTTCAGCCCTATTCCGACAGTCCGATGAACAGCCGCGATGTGGGAGAGCAAATTTATTTACGCATCATCGAGCAATCGCAACGTTATCTTTATATCACTACTCCCTATCTGATGACCGATGACAACCTGATGTCGGCATTGGAGGAAAGCGCCCGTTGCGGCGTGGATGTTCGCATCATCACTCCCGAAATTCCCGACAAAAAGGTGGTTCACTTCACCTCTCGCTCCTATTATCGGTCACTGATCGAGGCGGGCGTGAAGGTCTACGAATTCTCGGGCGGATTTATGCACGCCAAGAACGTGGTCTGCGATGATGTGGTGGCTACCGTTGGAACCACCAACTTCGATTTTCGCAGTCTGTATCTGCATTTTGAATGCGGTGCTTGCCTGTACCGCACCGATTCGATTGCCGATGTCAAACGCGACTATCTGGAAACGGTTGAACGCTGTCGGGAGATCACGCTCAACGATTGTAAATTCAACATATTCGTTCGGTTTTTCCACAGTATTTGCCGTATTTTCGCACCTCTGATGTAACATGATCCGTGCAGAGCATACAAGTCCTTTCGGACTTGTGCCTCTGCACGGATTTTTTTGCAAAATTCGACGGTACTCTATTGACTTCCAAGTCTTACTATTGTATAATTATATTACCAAAAAAATGATAAGGAGCCCACATGAAAAAGTCTGTTAAAAATATTCTCTCTGCTACCCTTCGAGTCTGTGCGCTCCTGTTGGTTCTGCCGTTGGTCTTTGGTTGCTCCAGCTATACGGAGGGTTCAAGGCCTCCCGAGGAGCTTCCTCCCGAAAACGACGACAGCATCCCCGTGATGGGAGGCGGCGATCAGACCGAACCGCCCAAAAAGCGAGTGGCTTTGACCTTTGATGACGGGCCGCAATATGCCAACGAGGGCAAAAACACGCAGGCACTTGTGGACGAGCTGAACAAATACGGCTTCCACGCCACCTTTTTTGTGATCGGGAACCGCATCGGAAACGGAAAGGCTCTTACATACGCGGTGCAAAACGGCAACGAGATCGGAATTCACGCCTATACGCACGGCTCGGGGATTTACTACGATGATTGCTCGGACGAGGTCTATGATTACGAGATCAATAAAACGCGCGATGAAATTCTTTCGGTGCTTCCCAATTACAACATCCGTCTGATGCGTCCCATCGGCGGTGAGATCTCCCCGGAGCGAATCCAAAGCTCCCCCTACTCTATCATCAACTGGGACGTGGATTCGGACGATTGGAACTACAGATATTCTCCTTATGAATCCGACGAGGAATCGGCACAAAAGGTGGAGGCAATCGTGGAAAACGTGATGTCGAAGGTACGCGACGGCTCTATCATTCTGATGCACGACATTTATCAAAGCACCTATGATGCCGCCGTGATCATCATGCAACGCCTTTATGAAGAGGGCTACGAGGTAGTCACGGTTTCCGAGCTGCTGGGCGATAGCTTGGCTCCCGGTCACATTTACCATTCGGCGTATTGAGCATAAAGTCTTTTCGGTAAAAAGATAAAATTTGATAAAAATAAGCAAGGCGATTAAGTACAAAAAACTTAAACGCCTTGCTTATTTTGTTTCTTAACATACTTTTTGTTTATTATTTCAAAAAGCTTGAGAATTGTGCATCATTCGTAAATCCCTATGAGTTCCTTCTTCAAACAAACATATCTTTCCCTTCCCTGTCATAAAGTAGAAAAAGAAACAGAACGGAGGGAAAGAATGAAAGACTATCAAACAAAAGACCAACGAAAAAAAATGGGGCTGTGCGATGAAGAGGTACGTGCATCGCGCGCGGCACACGGCGCAAATATTTTAACAAAAGCACGCGGGAAAGGGTTCTTGCGGCGTTTTTTTGCAAACCTGAACGATCCCGTGATCCGTATCCTGTTGGCGGCGCTGATCATCAATCTGATCCTGCTTTCAAAGGGCGGCAATCTGATCGAAACGCTGGGGATCGGGGTGGCGGTCTTTCTTGCCACGCTGATCTCCACCCTTTCGGAATACGGCTCGGCGCGCGCCTTTGAGGCGCTTTCCGAGGAAAATGACAAGGGTGTTTGTCGGGTACGGCGATCGGGCGTTATCCGTGAGATCCCGATCTCCGAGGTCGTTGTGGGAGATGTGATCCTCCTGGATGCGGGGGAGCAAATCCCTGCCGACGGGCTGTTGCGTACAGGGGAGCTGAAGACCGATCAATCCTGCATGACAGGCGAAAACCGAGAGGTCAAAAAGCAAGCTACAAGCGACTCTTCTCTGGAGCCGAACGCACCGTCGGCACTGTTTCGCGGCTGTACCGTTACGGCAGGCGGCGGTGAGATGGAGGTCGCGGCGGTTGGTGACCGTACCTTTCTCGGTCAGATCTCGCGTGAGATCCAGCAAGACACTCGAAAAAGCCCTTTGAAAATTCGTCTTGAAAAGCTGGCGCGTCAGATCAGCCGATTGGGCTATCTTGCCGCCGCGCTGGTCGCGTTTGCCTATCTTTTCAATGTATTTGTGCTGGACAGCGGGATGCAATGGGCGGTAGTCGCGCTCAAAATACGGAATATTCCGTACCTGTTGGAGCATCTCTTCCATGCCTTCACGCTTGCCTTGACCGTTCTGGTGGTTGCCGTTCCCGAGGGGCTTCCCATGATGATTGCCGTAGTGCTTTCCTCCAACATCCGCAAAATGCTGCGCGACCGTGTGTTGGTGCGCAAAGCCGTTGGAGTGGAAGCAGCAGGCAGCATGAATATTCTGTTCACCGACAAAACAGGAACGCTGACCGAAGGAAAAATGAAGCTGACCGCCTGCCTTGCCGCAGACGGTACGCTACATCCGTTTGAACGGTTTTTATCCAATAACCCAAGACGTGCCTGTCTGTTTTCCTTGATCTTTCGCTTCAACAACGCCGCCACCGAGGGTGTGGGACAGGACGGAACACCGTGTGTTCTTGGCGGAAGTGCCACCGAGCGCGCTTTGTTGGAAAGTATTTTGCACCTGCCGATCGAAAAAGAATACCGTGTGACCTCTCGCCTGCCCTTTGACAGCGCACGAAAATATTCCGCGGTCAGCCTTTCGGGGAAAGAACCGCTGACCTTGGTCATGGGCGCACCCGAAAAGCTGCTTGGGCATATCGTTGATGCGGTGGGGGAAAACGCTTCTCCGCTTCCCTTTTCCAAAAGCAAAACAGAAAAGGAGCTTCGGCGAATCGCCGCAACGGGAGCGCGTGTGTTGACGGTAGCAGTTCTGAAGGGCTCTCTTTCGGCACGCGAGCTGGATCGGGATAAGCTTGCTCCCATGTCCTTTCTCGGCGCCGTATGTCTGACCGATCCTGTGCGCCGTGAGGCGGCAAGCTCGGTGGCAACCCTGCAGGATGCGGGCGTTCAAGTGGTGATGATGACGGGCGACAATCCGCAAACCGCCGAAACCATCGCAAAGCAGTGCGGCATCCTGAACCGTCACCAAAATCTGATTCTGACGGGAACCGAGCTTTCCCGCATGACGGATGCCGAGATCCGCGAAAGGCTTCCGCACATCGCTGTGATCGCCCGCGCACTCCCAACCGACAAAAGCCGTCTTGTACGGCTGTCGCAGGAGCTTGGAATGGTAACCGGCATGACGGGTGACGGCATCAATGATGCTCCCGCCTTGCGCCGCGCTGATATTGGATTTTCCATGGGAAGCGGCACGCAGGTTGCCAAGGATGCGGGCGATATTCTGATCATGGACAACAATCTGGCATCGATCGTTCGTGCGGTGCTTTACGGACGCACCATCTTCAAAAGCATCCGAAAGTTTATCACCTTGCAATTGACTATGAATTTCTGCGCGGTTGCGGTTACCATGCTCTGCCCCTTTTTGGGGATCGATTCACCTGTGACCGTGGTGCAAATGCTGTGGATCAATATCATCATGGATACGCTTGGGGGCTTGGCTTTTGCGGGAGAGCCACCGCGCAACGACTACATGAAGGAGTCACCAAAGCGGCGTGATGAACCGATCTTGAACCGCTACATGGTCAACCAGATCGTGCTTCTCGGCGGATTTACCGTTGCGCTGTGTCTGTATTTTCTGTTCTCGCCCACGATCCGCGCTGTTTTCCGTCCGCACGAGCAACACCTGTATCTGCTGACCGCATTTTTCGCGCTGTTTATTTTCTCCTCGGTATTCAACTGCTTCAACGCAAGGACAGACCGCCTCAATCTGCTCTCGGGGCTTGCCAAAAACCGCATTTTTCTTTTGATCATGCTCGCAATCCTCGTGATTCAGATCGGCTTCGTTTATCTCGGCGGCAGTGTGCTCAGAACCGCCCCCTTGCTGGTCAAGGAGTTGGTCGTCACTCTTCTGTTATCGCTTTCGGTCTTCCCCTTCGAGATCATCCGCAAGGCTCTTTGGCGCCTCAGAGGAAAGAAAAACGGGTTTTGACAAAAAGAAAAAGCCGTGCTTGAACGGCTCCATAACGAAAATAGAAATGACCCTTGATCTCGGTTGTAAGCCCGCGATCAAGGGTCACTTCTGTTCACTCTTAGTATCTAACATCATTTGTTTATCCTCTCTTTCTATTGTCTACCTTTTGTCCTCTTGCCACTCACTTCTAACACCAATCTTCTTTTTCTCCAACGGGAGTTCACTTTGCTGTTGTTTGTTTGCTTCGGTTCAAAAGGCGAATTCCGTGGGAATCTTTTTACAAGGGATTTTATCTATCTCCAATCGATTTGAATGTTTTTCTCCTTTTTTCGATCTCTCCGTTTTCTCCTGCCAAGACTCCTTTATCGAGTCTTCCTCTTTACTCGCTCCAGATTCAAATCTTCTTAATTCTTCTCTCCCGACCCTTGTATCAAGTTCCCGATTCTATTTGTACATCGGCTTGTACCTCCTTTCCTCTACGCCTATAGTATAGCACATTTTTTGCTGTATTTCAATAGGCGATTTGTAAAAACCTCACAATTATTTTTTGTATAAAAAATAGAAATTGGTTATTATTGTTATTTTCTCGTTGACAAAGCCAAAAAAACGTGTTATAATAGATATGTTGCGTGAGTCGAAACGGCTCGCGCTGTTTTTATTGCAAAGAACACGGTAACGATCCATAGTATCGTTACCGTGTTCTTTATGTAGCTTCAATCGGTTCAGGCTCCCAGAGTAAGGTGTCACTCCAATCGTGCAAAATCTTGCGTGAATGATCCACAGTGATCTCCGCATAGTACGCAAAATGGTCGGACGGCGTTTTGCCGTGATAATATCCCTTTTTATCGTCGGGATCGGGGTAGGTTTCGGTACAGCAATGATAAAAGTCTGCCTCGGCACAATCCTTGGTATACAGGATCCAGTCGATGCGGTTGTGTCCGTCACGGATCTTCTTTGCGGTGTTATGTGTCGATGCAAAACCTGCCGATTGCAAAAGCATTTCCAGAACGGGCTTGTCGATCTCGCTGTTAAAGTCACCGATCAGGAATATCGGAAGATCGTTGAAGCATCGGTTCAAATGCTCCAGAACAATCTTCACCTGCTCCACCGCTACGGATCTTTGCAGGTGTAAGTTGACCGCAACAAAACGTTCTTTGGTAAACAAATCCTCCAATACCGCATAGCTGTAATGACGGTAATATACCGAATTCTCATACTTGGAAGGATCCTCGGGCGTGTCGCTCATCCATCGCGTATCGGCAGATAAGAGATGGAAGCGTTTCTTGTTGTACAGAATCGGAGCAACCGAATTTGCACCCTTTGCATCCGCGGGCAGATTGTTTTCATCCTCTCCGTGGCGGGGTCTGCCATTGTAATATTCGTAGTACCCGTCCAGATTGATGTGCGTCAGCTCCATCATCGCAAGATCGGGCTCTTGAATCGACAGCACATCGGGCAGATATTTGGTGATCACGCGGCAGATATTATCCATACGGGACTGATACGCATGAAATCCGTAAAAGTTATACGCCATCAGCGAAATACTGCGTTTTTCGGGAACATCGGTCTTCCCTGCCACGTCAATTTTGCCGTCACCGCGAATCATGACATCCTCAATTCGATCCAAGAGTTCCTTTGCAACAATCCCCAAATGATATGCGCTCTTTCCGCACAATTCGATACCGTCTTCAAGCACGATCATTCCGCACTCAAGCGATTGGTCTTGATGCAACATTATTTTATGAGCCGATGTAGCCTCACAATCTGCAAGGAACGGTACGGAATCCTCGGTCAGATCAAAAATACGTGCCGAAAGCATCTCTGCCACGGTCTTCTCAAAGCCGCTCGTCTGTGCAGGATAAACGATCCGATAATCGGAGAGGCGTATACCGTTGATCGTAACGGCATCATGCGCATATCTCGGAACGATTCCGCAAACTCCTTTTTCCTTTAACATCACGTTATTATCGTTGTGCATGGTGACCTTCCGTTTACCCGTAGTTTTATAGCGATTGTAAAAGCGGAACGAACTGTGAAAGCGCCTTGATCTCATAATCGGGAATGATCGCGGGATTACTCGGCTTGTTCAAGGGATTGAACCAGCAGGTCTTGATTCCGGCGTTTTGACCTCCGAGAATATCGGAGGTCAGGCTATCGCCCAGAATAATGGCTTTCTCGGGATCAAAATCGGGGATCTCGGCAAAGCAAGCATCAAAAAACTCCTTTTGCGGCTTGTGATATCCAACCGCCTCGGAAAGAAAGATCTTTTCGAAATAGTGAGCTATATTTGCGCTGGCGATGCGTCCCTTTTGCGCGGAAATACTGCCATTGGACATGATGAACAAGCGATAGTTCCCCTCCAATGCCTCCAGCAAAGCCTCCGCGCCCGGCATGAAATAGTGACCGATCGCAATCTGTTCCTCGTAATATCTTCGCGCCGATTCCACATCGGTCTTGACACGCATTTCGTCAAAGAACACCTGAAAACGCTTGCATTTCACCTCATCGCGCGTCAATCGGCCTGCCTCCAACAGCTTCCAATGGTAGTCGTTGATCTCGCTGTAACGTGCAACGATGCGGTCGGTGCATTCGATACCTTCCCTGTCAAGCACCTTTTTCAGAGCAACCGCCTCGGCGGTCAAAAAATCCAACAGAGTAGCATCAAGATCCAAAAAAACGAATTGTATCATGTGTGTTTCCTTTACTTTAAGATCACGTTTTCTTCGCCAAGCAGGTCTCTCAGCTCCCTCACAACGTAGTCCGAGAGTGCCGTTCCACGTGCCTCGGTTTCATAGCGCTTTTCATCGGCAAAGTAGAAAAAGCTCGGGAAAGTTCCGTCAAAGATCTCCAACAGATTGAGCGCTTTGCAATATTCGCGGCTTTTCTGCGACGGGACACGCAAAAAGAGGCGTTTTGGTTGCGTATTCGTGTGAATTTGCTTTTCTGCAACGTTCGGCTTTTGCTGTAACGGCTCACGCTTTGGTTGCACAGTCTGCTCCTCGGGGCGGAAGCGGCGATCCTCCACCAAAGCCTCGATGCGGTTGACAAGCAGCTTGGGAGGCTCGTCCTCGCGTACCGATACCGTACCGCTGACGAACAGCGCACTGTCGTTGTGGATCAGATGGGCGTTTTCCTTGTATTGGCGTGCAAAGGCAATACACTCGATCTCTGCCATGCGATCCTCCAAGGTAAAGAACGCCATACGGTCACCGTTTTTCGTATTTTTCAGAGTGACCGAGGTCACGATCCCCGCAAGCGTTGCAAGAGATTTGTCTGCGGGCTCACAATCGTCCCCCACCAATGCGGCAATCGAATCGGGCTTCAAGAGTGCGACATGCTTGGAATACTCGTCCAGCATCTGTCCCGAGAAATACATTCCCGTGGCTTCCTTTTCCATCAACAGCTTCTCACGCACACCAAGCTCGGGGATCTCGGGATATTCACAGGCGGGTGCGGAGGTCTCGGCTCCCATCATGGAGAACATATCAAGCTGACCGTCCAGATTGTTTCGTCCCTTTTCGGTCACGCGCTCGATCATGCTTTCGTATACGCGGAGCATTCTGCTGCGGTAAACACCAAGTCCGTCAAAGGTTCCCGCCTTCAAAAGCGACTCTACCATGCGCTTGTTAAGCTCTCCCGCGGGCATACGGTTGATAAAATCCTCAAAGGAAGCGAACCGACCGTGCGTTCGCTCCGAAAGTATGGCTTGCAAAAAGGATTTTCCAACGTTTTTGAGTGCCAACAGCCCAAAGCGGATATCCTTTCCGTTAACCGAAAAATAGATTCGGCTTTCGTTGATATCTGGCGGCAGTACACGGATCCCGCGCGCCGAGCATTCGGCGATATATTCCGCGATCTTGGTCTGATTTCCGAGAACGCTGGTCAGAAGTGCCGAGAAATACGCATGCGGATAATGGCATTTCAAGTATGCGGTTCGATATGAGATCAGCGCATAAGCCGCCGCATGTGATTTATTGAACGCGTAATTGGCAAAGCTTTCCATATCGGCAAACAGCTTTTCTGCCGCCGCAGTGTCAATGCCCTTCTCTTTTGCACCCTCTACAAAGCATTCGCGCTCGGCAAGCAGGACCGCCGCCTTCTTTTTGGACATGGCGCGGCGCACCACATCGGCGTGTCCGAAGGTATATCCCGCGATTTCGCGGAAAATGCTCATAACCTGCTCCTGGTAGACCACACAGCCGTAGGTCGAGCGAAGAATCGGCTCCAATTCGGGAATCGGATACGCTACTTTATCGGGATTGTGACGGCATTCGATGAATTTCGGAATCGAATCCATCGGTCCCGGACGGTACAGCGCGATCGCGGCAATGATATCGTCCAAGCGCTCGGGAGAGAGGTTGGTCAGCATTTGTTTCATGCCACCCGACTCAAGCTGAAAGACTCCCGATGTGCGCCCCGACGCGATCAGCTTATAGGTTGCGGCATCGTCAAGAGGCAATTTTTCGATCTCAAAATCGGGTTCACTCTCACGGATCTGCATCTCTGCATCGTGAATGATGGTCAGATATCGCAGTGCCAAAAAGTCAAATTTCAAAAGGCCGAGCTTTGCCACGGTGTCCATATCAAACTGTGTAACCACCGTTCCGTTGCTCATCGAAAGCGGCAGATACTCCGATATGGGACGGTCGGTAATCACCACACCCGCGGCATGAACCGAAACGTTTCGCGGCATTCCCTCAAGTGCCATTGCAGTATCCACCAAGCGGCGCACCTGATCGGAATTTTCATATTGATTTTTCAGATCGGGCAGCTTCAACGCCATCGAAATGGTGATATTCAATTCCTGCGGAACGGCTCTTGCCACCACATCCACATCGGCATAAGACATTCCCAGTGCTCGTCCCACATCGCGGATCGCCGCACGCGCGGCAAGCGTTCCGAAGGTGATGATCTGGGAAACGTGGTCACTGCCGTATTTTTGTGACACGTACTCGATCACCTCGTCACGGCGGTTGTAGCAAAAGTCAATATCGATATCGGGCATACTGACGCGCTCGGGATTGAGAAAGCGCTCAAACAGAAGATCAAATTTCAAGGAATCCACATCGGTGATCCCCAAGGCAAAGGCGACCAGACTCCCCGCGCCCGAGCCACGCCCGGGTCCCACGGGAATATCGCGTGATTTTGCAAAGCTGACGTAATCCTGAACGATCAGAAAATAGTCGGCATACCCCATCGAATCGATCACGGAAAGCTCGTATTCCATGCGATCGGTATAGTCTTTTTCGGTGTGGCGGTCGAATTGAATATGACCTCTTTCGACACGCGACCGAAATCCGTCAAACGCCAATTTCCTCAAGTGATCTTCCGCACTGACGCCGAGCGGACACGGAAATTTCGGCAGATAGGTGGTGGAAAAATCAAAATCAACGTTGCAACGCTCGGCAATGCGCACCGTGTTTTCGATCGCCTCGGGATAACGGCGAAACAGCATTTCCATCTCGTTGGTATCCTTGAGATAAAACTCATCGGTTGCAAACGCGGCAGGCCTGCCCGCATCGACCGTGGTATTGGTTTGAATACACATCAGAATCGCCTGCGTTTCGGCATCCTTTCTGCGCAAATAGTGACAGTCATTGGTCGCCACCAAGGGCAGATTGCATTTTTCCGCCAGATTTACCAGAAGCGGAAGAACGGCACGGTCCTCTGCAAGACCGTGGTCCTGAATTTCAATATAAAAATTGTCCTTTCCGAACAGCTCTCCGTAGCGTCGCGCAACAGCCTCCGCACCGTCAAAGTCGCCCTTGGTCAAAAGCTTCGGAATTCGGCCGCCAAGGCAAGCCGAAAGTGCAATCAAGCCCTCCCCGTAGCGGCGTAAAAGCTCCTCGTCCACACGCGGCTTGTTATAAAAGCCCTCGGTAAAGGAGCGCGACACCATTTCGGTCAGATTTCGGTAACCCGTCATATCGCGGCACAAAAGAACCAAGTGGTCGGCATACCCCTCGGAGGTGTTGGTGCGGTCGAAGCGCGAATCGGGTGCCACGTAAACCTCGCATCCGATGATCGGCTTGATGCCCTCGGCACGGCAAGCCTCCCAAAAAGCCACGGCACCGTACATCACGCCGTGATCGGTGATCGCCACTGCTTCCTGATTACACTCTTTTACACGTGCGGGGATCTCGCTGATACGGCAGGCACCGTCAAGCAAGCTATATTCACTGTGCAAATGCAAATGCACAAAACGGTTCATGTCGTACCTCCTTTTTTACAGTTCGTCAGCCTCATCAATCAATTTTGCCAATCGGTGATTGAGTCCCGATTTGGAGATTGGCGGATCGTGCAGAGCCACCAGCTCGTCCAAGGTTGCATCGGGGTTGCGGTATCGCACCATCGCGCTTGTCCGAAGCCCCTCGGGCAAAGACTCAAATTTGCCAAGCTCGATCAAGCGACCGATGGCTTCCATCTGACGCGCCGCCGCAGCTATGGATTTTTCGATATTTTTTGCCACGCAGTTGGTAGCTCTGTTTTCATTGTTGCGGATCTCACGCTCGATCCGATTGTTGATGATCACAAAGATCTTACTTTGCGAGCCTGTTTTGGCGATCAGATCCTCAACACTGCCGCTGTTTTTATAATACAGACCGATCCCCTTTGCACGCGCAATGCGACGCGGAGGATAGCCCAATTCACTCAAAAACGCGGTCATCAAGGCTTCACACCTGCCATCGGGCAACAAAAACTCCAAGTGGAAGGATTTGTTGGGATCGTTGAGCGTTCCCACCGACAAAAACGTACCGCGCAGAAACGCCGCGGCACAGCCCTCGCACTGCAAATGCAACGGAGTCGTATCGGCACTCTGTGCCATTTGCCACAAAAGCTTTGAAGCGGACGGCGAGGTGAATTCCAGATCGTAAAAGCGATGTCCGCAAGCACCGGTCATCTGCGATTCGGGGGCTTTTGCATACTGTGCGTGGATCATTGCCGAAGCAAGCGTTGCCACCGTTTCACGGCGATAGCGCACAGCAACCTTTTTTTTCGGTCGTTCCTCCGCTCCGATGAGCAGTCCCGCCGTCAATGCGTGACGGCAGCATGGCTTTTTGATCGGCAGATCGCAAAGCTCCTCGCAAACCTCATCTGCAAAAGACATCTCCTTCACCTCTCTTCCAAAAAATCAGCATTATGCATTACAGGAACCGAATCTCCGTCTCAAGCGCAACGCCCGTTTTTTCCAACACGGTGCGCTGTATCCGCTCCACCAAACGCTTCACGTCCTCTGCCGTGGCGCCTCCGCGATTGACGATAAATCCTGCGTGTTTTTCGGAAACCTCAGCACCGCCCTCACGACAGCCCTTCAACCCGCAATCCTCGATCAGCTTCCCCGCAAAATATCCTTGCGGACGTTTGAATACACTCCCCGCGCTCGGATACTCCAAGGGCTGGGTTGTGCGGCGGCGTTGCTTGTAATCCTCCATACGCGCGCGGATCGCGCATGGATCATCCGCCTTTCCTTGCAAGGTCGCTCCCAAGATCACATAGTTTGGACGGCTGCTGTAAATACTTTTTCTGTAAGAATACTCCTGTTCCGTTCCGATAAACTCCCCGATCTTGCCGCTCTCGGTATCAAAATACTCACTTTTTACACATACGTCCTGCATCGAGCCGCCGTAGGCTCCCGCATTCATCATCACCGCACCGCCGAGTGTTCCGGGAATCCCATGGGCAAATTCCAAGCCCGAGATCGATGCTTTTTCGGCGGCAACCGCCAAGGAATACAAGGTGATCCCCGCCGCCGCGCAGATCGTATTTTCTTCTACGATGCAATCCCGAAAGGCAGTGGTGAACAGCACCGCTCCCGAAAATCCTGCATCCGAAAATACCACGTTGCTGGCTTTTCCGACCGTCAAAAAAGGGATTTCCCGCTCCGTAAGCATTTGCAGAGAAACAAGCATTTCTTCTCTTGTTTTCGGGAAGATCGCCAGCGAGGCGTTGCCCCCGATGCGAAACGAGCTGTGCCGCGACAAGGGATATTCGGTTTCGGTATGCACACCGAGGCGCAAAAGCGCATTTCGAAGCTGTTCCATTTCGATCCTCCGCAAAATTTCTATTATCATTATACACCGAAGACAGCAAAAATGCAATACAAACCGCATAAAAAGCAAAGAAAAAAGCAACTTCCCCTTGCAAAAAGGAATTTTTTGATGTATAATAAAATGTATATTATTTTCTTAAAAGGGAAAATTGGGCAAACGGAGGCGAAATGATGAAGGAAACAAAAAACAAACAACTTCATATCGGTATGTTAGGCTTTGGCTCGATGGGCAGAACACACACCTGGGCAATTCAAAATATCCCCTTTTTCTACGGCGAGCTTCCCTTTTCTGCAAAGGTCCTCGGCGTTTGCACCACAACACAGGAAAAATCCGATCGGGTAGCCAAAGAGTTTTCGATCCCGCTTGCCACGGTGTCCGAGGATGATCTGATCTATCACCCCGACATCAACGTGATCGATATCTGCACCCCCAATATCTATCACTTCGAAACCTTGAAAAAAGCCATCGCAACGGGAAAGCATATTCTGTGCGAAAAGCCGCTTTGTGTGTCAAGCGATCAAGCAAAGGAGATCCTCTCGCTTTGCAAGCATCCCAACCAGATTCTCGGTATGGTATTCAACTATCGGCATCTTGCCCCTGTGATGCGTGCCAAGCAGTTGATCGAGGAAGGCCGTATCGGACGCGTGCTGAGCTTTCGTGCGGCGTACCTGCACAACAGCGCAACCGATATCAACCGTCCCGCAGGATGGAAGCAGGATCGCTCGGTTTGCGGCGGCGGAGTGCTGTTTGATCTTGGTTCTCACGTCATCGACCTGATCGGCTGGCTTTGCGGTCCTCTGACACACGTCAGCGGGCTTTCGCAGATCGCCTATCCTGTCCGCCGCGGAAGGAACGGCGAGACCTGGGAAACCAACGCCGATGAATCCTTTTATATGCTGGCAAAAACAGCGGACGGAGCAAACGGTACTCTTGCAGTTGGTAAATTGCAGGTTGGTACCAACGATGATCTCTCATTTGAGATCTACGGTGAGCACGGTGCGTTGCGTTTTTCCTTGATGGAACCGAACTGGCTCTACTTTTACGACGGAAAAGCCCCCGACGGAGAGATGGGCGGCGAGCGCGGATTTGTGCGTATCGAATGTGTGGGACGCTATCCCGGATTGATTTTTCCCTCTCCCAAAGCTCCTGCAGGCTGGCTCTACAGCCACCTGTCGAGTATGTACAACTACCTCTCGGCGGTTGCCGGCGGCTGTGCCTTTGAACCGTCCGTTCAAACAGGTGCTTACGTGCAATCGGTGATGGAAACCGCTTACCGCTCGGCTGAAAACAGCAGTGTAATGCTGGAGGTTCCCCCATGCTTGTAATCGGACTTACGGGGCCGACAGGTGCGGGCAAAGGAACGGTTGCCGATATTTTTGCTTCGTTCGGGCTTCCGATCCTCAATGCCGACAAGATCTACCACGATCTGCTGATCCCACCGTCGGCTTGCCTTGACGAGCTGGTGGCACGCTTTGGAACACAGATCCTTCGGATCGATCACACGCTGGATCGACGGGCATTGGCAAGCATCGTATTTGCCTCTCCCGAGGCACTTGCCGATCTGAACGCGATCGCACACCGCCACGTGATGCAAAAAGCACGTGATGAGCTGGAACGCTTGCGACAGCAGAACACGCCTGCCGCAGTTTTTGATGCCCCACAGTTATTTGAAGCGCACGCCGAGCGTGATTGCAACATTATCGTTTCGGTGCTGGCTTCGCGTGAGCTTCGTATGGAACGCATCATGCGCCGCGATGGGATCGACGAAAATGCCGCCGCAAAGCGCATGGAAGCACAACACGGCGACAGTTTTTTCCGTACTCACTCGGATTACGTGATCGAAAACAACGATTCCCCCGAGCGACTTCGTCCTCTTGTCCATAAGATCCTTCTGGAAATGGGGGTCTTGCAAAAATGAAATTCAATTTACGTCACGTGGTCGCCTTTTTGCTGTTGATCGCGCTTTCAATCGGCTTTGGCTTTGGTTTTGATGCCATTGCAAACGCAATCGAGGAAAGCAATCATCCGCGCCCCGACTCACTGAGTGCCTCGGTACAGGCAAACGCAACGGCATTCGGTATTCCCGAAGCGGTGATCTGGGCAACCGTGAAAACAGGAAGCGACTTTGCAAGCAACGCCGTGTCCGAGGACGGCCGCATCGGGCTGATGCAGTTATCCTCCGAGCAGTACAACTTTATCTGCCAAGCGGTCTTGCATGAGGAGTCCGACCCCAGAACGCTTTATGATCCCGAAACCAATCTGCGCGCGGGAAGTGCGTGGCTCTCGTACCTCTACGGCAGATATGGGATATGGGATCACGTGTTCGCCGCCTATCATGCGGGAACCGATGCTGTGGACACGTGGCTTCAAACACCCGATCTGATGTCCGAGCAAGGGATATTGACCGACATTCCAAACGATTCCACCGCAGAATACGTGGAGGACATGAAGGATGCCGTGGAATTATACACCGCTCTTTATTATCAAACCCAAAGGAGATAGAATCATGGCAAATCAATTCGCATACACAAAAAAGACCGTTTATGAAAAAGCAGGCAAAGAAACCGTAGAAAAGGCTTACGAATACGCCAAGGGCTATGTTCGCTTTCTGGATGCCGCAAAGACCGAGCGCGAGGCGGTTTGCGAAGCCGTTGCAATGGCAGAAAAAGCAGGCTACCGCGCATATTCCTTCGGTATGCCTATGAAGGCAGGCGATAAATTTTACTATAACAACCGCGGAAAGAACATTTATCTGTTCTCGATCGGCTCGGAGGATATCAACAACGGTATCCGCATCACAGCCGCACACATTGATTCCCCCCGTCTTGACCTGAAGCAGGTTCCTCTGTACGAGGATTCGGGAATGTGCTTCTTCAAAACACACTATTACGGCGGCATTCGCAAATACCAGTGGCTGGCGTCTCCCTTAGCTCTGCACGGCGTTGTGGTCAAAGAGAACGGCGGAACCGTGAATGTTACTGTGGGGGAGAGCGAGAGTGATCCCGTGATGTATATCACCGATCTGCTTCCCCACCTTGCGGCAAGCCAAGCCGATAAGCCGCTTGCAAAGGCATTCTCGGCTGAAAAGCTGAATATTCTGGTGGGAAGCCGTCCTTTGGAGGGCGAGGAAAAAGACGCTGTTAAAGCAGGTGTTCTGCAATATCTCAACGATACCTACGGCATTGTTGAGGAGGATCTTCTCTCGGCGGAATTGACCATCGTTCCCGCAGGAAAGGCAAGAGACGTTGGCTTTGACCGCTCGATGATCTCGGCATACGGTCACGATGACCGCGTATGTGCTTACCCCTCGATCACAGCAATGATCGATGCGGACGAAAAGCTTCACACCACGATGTGTATTCTGGTAGACAAGGAAGAAACGGGAAGCGATGGCGTGACGGGTATGCAGAGCGCACTGATCACCGACATCATCACCGAGATCGCAAAGGCGCTGGGCGGTAATGAGGCCACCGTTCGTGCAAATTCCAAGTGCCTGTCCAGCGATGTGTCCGCGACCTACGATCCCAATTATGCCGATGTTTACGAGCATCGCAACTCTGCCCTGCTCGGTTGCGGTGTTGCAATGTGCAAGTATACAGGCTCCCGCGGAAAGAGCGGCACCTCGGATGCCAGCGCCGAGCTGGTTGGATGGGTGCGCCGTTGCTTGAACAGCGCAGGTGTGGTATGGCAGACCTGTGAGTTGGGCAAGGTCGATGAGGGCGGCGGAGGAACCGTTGCCAAATATATGGCAAACCACAACATCGATACCGTTGATATGGGCGTTGGTGTGCTTTCGATGCACGCGCCGTACGAGCTGATCGCAAAGGTCGATCTGTACGAGGCATATCGCGCGTTCTGTGCTTTTTATAACTTCTGATTTCAACATTTTTGAGAAAGGAGGCATCCTCTATGTTGGAAAAGCTGCAACAAACCGAAGAAAAATACAACCACCTGGAGGCAATGCTCTCCGATCCTGCCGTGGCATCCGACCCCGTTCGCTTTGTGGAGGTCATGAAGGAATACCGCTCGCTGACACCCATTATGGAAGCCTACCGCGCATTTCGTGCGGCACAGGAAAACGTGGAGGAAGCATTGGCGCTTCTGGATGCGGAAAGCGATTCCGAGCTTCGTCAGCTTGCCTCCGAAGAGCTGAAGGACTCCAAAGAGAGCGCGGAGCGTTTGCGTGAGGAATTGACCGTTTTACTGCTCCCGCGCGATCCCAACGATGAAAAGAACGTGATCGTGGAGATCCGTGCAGGTGCCGGCGGTGAGGAAGCCGCGCTGTTTGCCGCCGTTCTTTACCGTATGTACACCATGTATGCCGCAACCTGCGGGTATCGCTGTGAAATCTTGAATCAAAACCCCACCGAGCTTGGCGGCTACCGCGAGATCGTATTCCAGATTGAAGGAGAGGGGGCTTACTCCCGTCTCAAATTTGAAAGCGGCGTTCACCGAGTTCAAAGAGTTCCCGAAACCGAATCGCAGGGACGGATACAGACCTCTACTGCCACGGTAGCGGTGCTTCCCGAGGTAGAGGAGGTCTCGATCGATATCAACCCTGCCGATCTTTTGTTTGAATCCTGCAAGTCCAGCGGTGCGGGCGGTCAGCACATCAACAAGACCGAATCTGCCGTTCGCCTGACGCATAAGCCGACGGGCATCGTGGTGGAATGTCAGGAGGAGCGCAGTCAGTTCAAAAACAAGGACAAGGCATTAAAAATGCTGAAAACCATTTTGTATGACCGCGCGCTGCGCGAGCAGAACGATGCGATCGCATCCGACCGCCGTCAGCAGGTGGGGACGGGTGACCGCAGTGAGCGCATCCGCACCTATAATTACCGCGAAAACCGTGTGTCCGATCATCGGATCGGGCTGACGCTGTATTCTCTCGATTCTTTTCTCAACGGCGATCTTGACACAATGATCAATGCGCTGGCAACCGCAGAGACCGCTGAGAAATTGAAGAATCAATAAATCCGAGCGAGGTGTTTTTGTTGCAAACCGAATATATCAAAATTGAAAGCATTGAAGCGCAAGAAACCGAGCTTGAAAAGGCGGCAGAGATCTTACGGAGCGGCGGGCTTGTGGTCTTCCCCACCGAAACCGTGTATGGGCTTGGTGGAAACGGAACCGACGCATGCGCCGCAAAAAAAATCTATGCCGCAAAGGGACGTCCCTCAGACAATCCCTTGATCATACATCTTGCAACCCCCGAAGAGGCCGCTCTTTACGCCTATCCGTCGCCTTTGTACGACCGTTTGGCAAAGGCGTTTATGCCCGGGCCCTTGACGGTGATCCTTCCCAAACGCGACAACATTCCTACATCGGTCACGGGAGGACTGGATTCGGTGGCAGTTCGCTGTCCCTCACATCCCGTGGCACACAGGCTGATCGAGCTGGCGGGAATTCCGATTGCCGCCCCCTCTGCCAATCTCTCGGGAAAGCCCTCGCCCACCTCTGCCTCGCACGTTGCCGAGGATTTAAACGGAAGAGTCGATATGATATTGGATGGCGGCGACTGTGAGATCGGTCTGGAATCGACCATCGTAAAGATCGATGGCGACTCGCTGATTCTGCTGCGCCCGGGCGGCATTACCTATGATGCGCTTTGTATGGTGTGCGAGAAGGTCACGGTTGCCGATGCGGTAACCCATCAGCTTGCCGCAAACGAGCGTCCCCTCTCCCCCGGCATGAAGTACCGCCATTATGCTCCCACGGCTCCTGTAGTCCTTTTGGACGGTGAGAACGAGCGTGTGCTGGCATTTCTGCAGGACGAGCAAAAACAGCGCAAATGCGCAATTCTTTGCTTTGATGAAGAGATCTCCGACCTGCAATCGGTCGGGCTGTTCCCTGTTGGAGCGCGCAACGATCTTGATACGCAAGCAAAAACTCTTTTTTCGGCATTGCGCAGGGCCGACGGCACCGATGCCGAAATCATTTACGCACATCTTCCGCCGATGCACGGCATCGGCTTGGCGCTTTATAACCGCATGATCCGCGCCGCCGCACACACCGTAAAAACAATCGTATAAAAACCACAGAAAGGATCAACAACCTTCCCATGGCAAAAAAACAAAAGAAAGAAAAGAAAGAAATTGTATACGCGCCTATTTTGTACCAGCCGATCACCGAAACGATAGAGAAAAACTATATGCCCTACGTTATGAGCGTTATCGTTTCGCGTGCGATCCCCGAAATTGACGGACTGAAGCCTGCACACAGAAAGCTGTTGTATACCATGTATAAAATGGGACTCTTGACAGGCCCCAGAACCAAAAGCGCAAATATCGTAGGTCAAACCATGCGGCTCAATCCGCACGGGGACGCTTCGATCTACGAAACGATGGTCCGTCTGACGCGCGGAAATGCAACGCTTTTGCACCCTTTGGTGGATTCCAAGGGATCCTTCGGTAAGCAGTATTCTTCCGAGATGAAGTACGCCGCCGCACGTTATACCGAGTGCAAGCTGGATACGATCTGCCATGAGTTCTTTACGGGCATCGATAAAAACGCGGTGGATATGGTGGACAACTACGATGCCACCATGAAGGAGCCCGTCCTCCTGCCCACCACCTTCCCCAACATTCTGGTCATGCCCAACAAGGGTATTGCCGTTGGTATGGCATCGGATATCTGCTCCTTTAACCTCGGAGAAGTCTGCGACGGTACCATTGCGCTGTTGCGCAAGCCCAACCTTTCGGTTGAAAAAATGATGGAGATCATCAAAGCTCCCGATTTTTCGGGCGGTGCAACGCTTCTCTACGATTACGAGCAGATCAAGCAGATCTACACCACGGGACAAGGCTCGGTGAAGCTCCGCGCCCGTTATGTTTACGACAAGGAGCATAGCTGTATCGATATCATTCAGATTCCCTACTCCACCACGATCGAGATCATTCTTGCAAAGCTGACCGCTCTTTATAAAGAGGGCAAGCTCAAGGAGATCACCGATTTCCGTGATGAGATCGATCTGAGCGGCTTCAAGCTGACCATCGATATCCGCCGCGGTGTGGATCCCGACAAGCTGATGATGAAGCTCTTTAAGCTGACCGCGCTCGAGGACAGCTTTAAATGCAATTTCAACGTACTGATCAACAGCACACCGCGCACGATGGGCGTGATCGAAATTCTTTCCGAGTGGATCAAATTCCGTTTGGATTGTCTGCGCCGTGAGTTGACCTTTGATCTTGGCAAAAAGAAGGACAAGCTGCACCTGCTGTTAGGTCTTGGCAAGATCATGCTGGATATCGACAAGGCGATCCATATCATCCGTCATACCGAAAAGGAAGAGGACGTGATCCCCAACCTGATGAAGGGCTTTGAGATCACCGAGATCCAGGCAAACTACGTTGCCGAGATCAAATTGCGCAACCTCAACCGCCAATATATCCTCAACCGCATCTCCGAGATTGCCGATCTGCAAAAGGAGATTGCCGAGATCGAGGAAACGCTGCGCGATGAACTGAAGCAAAAGGCACTGATCATTGCACAACTGACCGAGATCAAGAAGAAATACGCACAGCCGCGCCGTACGCAGATCGTTCAAAGCGAAACAGTTGCTACTTATAACGAAGAAGAACACGTGGAAAACTACCCTGCTCGCTTTGTTCTCTCTCGCGCGGGTTATTTCAAGAAGATCACCTTCCAATCACTTCGCGGCAACGATGAGCAAGCCTACAAGGACGGCGATGAGGGACTCAATCTGATGGATGGCTCCAACACCGACAATCTGATCTTCATCACCGATAAATCCCAGCTTTACCGCGCAAAAGCCGATGATTTCGGCACCACAAAGGCATCGGCATTGGGCGACTTCCTGCCTGCCACCTTGAAAATGGATACCGAAGAAAAGCCGGTTTTGATGAATATTCAGAACAGCTATCCCGAAAAGGAGAATTTCGTATTCATTTTTGCAAACGGCAAGGGCGTTCGTGTCTCTGCGGCAAGCTACGAAACTACGGGAAATCGCCGCAAGCTGACCTCTGCATATTCCAAAACATCTCCCATCGTAGCGGCGTTCTATGAAAAAGCCCCCATGGAGATTCTTTTGGTCTCCTCAGATAACCGTGCAATCGTCATCAAATCCTCGCTGATCCCCTTGATGGCAACCCGAACCTCGGGCGGCAGCACCTTGATGTCCCTCAAAAAGGGACAAACATTGGTACGTGCCACAACCGATCTTTCGTCGATTCCAGACGGTGCAAAAAGCCTGAAAAAAATCAAGATTCCCGCAACAGGCGTCCAGCTTCCCTGATTTTCAATGAAAATAGATAGAAAGGGTTCTCTGTCATGTCTCAAAAGAAAAATAAATCGTCCTATTCGTGGCCCGTCCGCATTCTGACCATTATTCTGACGGCTGTGATCGCGTCCGGCGCGTTGATCTACCTGATCACCCTGCTGATCAACCTGTTCGGGGGAGACAGCGGCAGCACACTGCTTTATTAAAATGTGAAAGCTCCAACTCGGTGAGTTGGAGCTTTTTGTATGCCTTTAATGATCGGGCGAAAATGCAACGATCTTTCCCTTTGCATCGGCGCTCTGTCGGATATGCTCGATCAGTCTGAGACTCATCGCCGCACTGGTTGCGGGGTTCTTCGTGTTTTTGGTCTTCCCCGAAACCACATCACAGAAATAGTCGATCTCTCCGTAATAGCCACCCTGATCCTCAAGCGGCACCGTTTCGGCAGGACTTCCGTCTTTGGGATAAATCGTCAGCGTGGTTCCGTCAAAATTTACGGTTGCTTTTTCGAAATCGATCGAACAGGTTGCACTGAACGGGATACCCACGCGCGTCCAATCGGCAATGGCGGTAACGGGATAGTCTCCGTAGAAGAGCGAGGTATGAACCGTATCGTACACGCTGAAGGAGGAGGTTCCGCGGCCGGTTACAGCTTCGGGTTCCCCAAACAGATAGCGGATCATATCAACATCGTGGATATGGAAATCGGTGATTCCCCCGCCCGAGAGCGCAGGATCGGCAAACCAGTTGTTCTGCCCCCACGTGGGAGGAGGACTCAGACGCATGAAAAATGCGCCCAAAACCTCACCGTAACGCTTTTCATCCATGATTCCCTTGATATAATCAAACCCGGGATAAAAGCGCAAGCATTGCCCAATCATCAGTTCCTTTTCGGCCGTCTTTGCGGCATCGATCATTTGAAGGCAGTCGGCATAGCAAAGCGACATCGGCTTTTCGCACAAAACATGGTAGCCGCGCCCCAACAGCTCGATTGCAAGCTTGCTGTGCATATAAGTGGGAGCGCAGATATCAACGAAATCAATTTCCTCGTTTGCCAGCATTTCGTCAAGATCGGTATAGTAATTGAGTTGTTCTTCAAATGCCTTTGCCGATTCGTCCAGATTATTCTTGACCGTTTTGCGAAACGCCTCGGGTTCAATATCATATGCACAGGTCAACTTAACCTTTCCAAGCTGCTCCAGCTTCAGGTATGCCTTTCTATGCACCCTTGAAATAGAGCCAAAGCCGATAATTGCCGCCTTTAACATGGTTTTATACCTCTTCCCCGTTTAAAATACTTCTCAGATATGCAAGTGTTTTGATAATATCCTTTGTTTGCTGTTCACCGCTGATCTCGCGCTCGATGATGTAGTTACCCGTGTAATTTACCGCCTGCAGTCGCTTGATCACCTCGGGAAGATTCGCAAGTCCCTCTCCCACGGCGACCTCACGTCCCAAGCACTTGCCATCGGTGGGATAAAAGCCGTCCTTTATATGGGTATCCATCACGTATTTTCCGAACACCGTGATCGCATCGGCAGAATTTGCCTTGCCGTACAGGATCAGATTTGCGGTGTCCATATTGATGCCCACGTTGTCAAAGCCGAGCTCCTCGATCACGCGTAGCAAGGTCACGGGAGTTTCCTGTCCCGTTTCAAACAGGAAGTTGACGCCCTTTTTCTGACAGTATTTCACGATATACCGCAGAATCGCAACCACACCGCCATACTGCGGATCGTTCATGTTTTCGGGCAAGTAGCCAACGTGCGTTGCCATACGGGAACATCCGATCTTCACGGCAAAATCCGCACCCGCAAGAAGCTCCTCAGCACGCTTCATGCGGTATGCCTCGGGAACAAGACCGAGCGTTACGGGGCCTCCCGTAAAATTCCATTCCTTCGGTCCCGACCAGCCTGCCCATAGCGTTGAAACCTCGATCCCGGTTTCCTTCGATGCAAGAATGATCTCCTCTGCTTTTTGATCAGTATACAGCGCAGGATGCCAAACGCTGAGCTGACAGCACTCGCATCCGATATCCCTTGCTTTTTTCATCTCAACCGAAATATCCGTGTCTTCGGTTAGCACGATCAATACACCAAGCTTATTCATAAAAATTCTCCTTCAACCACACAAAATTGAAATTTCTTGTTGACAATTCTATTATACAGGGTGTATAATTGGTTGTCAATGATACATTCTTGCGATTGATACCATATTTTTGCGAACGGAGGATTTAACCGTGAGTCAATATGAAAATCACCACTTAGAGGACGCGCCGCTTCCGTTTATTTTCAAGTCAAGATCGGAGCGACCGACCAATCATCGGTTCGGATCATCCAACTGGCACGAAAACATCGAGATCATTCACATCACAGAGGGCAACGGCTCGATCTCGGTGAACGGGCATGTTTTGTCGGTTTGCGCAGGCGACATTGTGATGATCAACTCCAACCACCTGCACGCCTTAGCAGGAGGCGAGAACAGAATGTTCCACAGATATCTGATCGTTGACCGCTCCTTCTGTCTTGCCAACGGCTTTGACAGCAACAAGATCACCTATCAACTAAAGATCGAGGACGAGCGGGTGCGGGAGTTGATGAACGAGCTGAACTCTGCATACGAATCGCCCGAGGAGGCGCCTTATAAAACACTGACAATCCGTAGTCTGGTATTGCAGCTATTGGTGCTGCTCAGCACGCATCACAGCCGCCCATCGGAGCAAAATGACCGCCACGATCGCGGTGCCGCCTATACCAAGCAAGCCATCGACTACATCCGCGCTGCCTACGACAGAGACTTTTCCTTGGAGGAGGTTGCCGCCTTTGTGGGGATCAGCAAATACTATTTGTCGCGCGAATTTCACAGATATACGGGCTACCCTTTCGTTGCCTACGTCAATCGGACGCGCTGCAAAAAAGCACAGCAAATGCTTGCCGATGAACGACTGGAGATCCAGGAGATCGGAAAACGTTGCGGCTTTGAAAGTGCCTCCTACTTTGCGCGCGCCTTTCGCCGCCATATCGGAATGAGCCCTGCAGAATACCGTTCCACGATTTTGAAAATCCGCGACGCCGGCCAAAAAGAAGAGGAAAAATGAGAGAGGAAGGACCTAAAATCCTTCCTCTCCTTCTGTTTTATATAAAATTATTCTTTATTCTCGGCAATTACCTTTGCGGTGATATTACCGGGAACGACATCGTAGCCGGTTACCTTGTACTCATAAGAGCCGCGTCCCTGCGTCATTGCGCGGAGAATGATCGGATAATCCATCAGCTCTGCCTTGGGAGCAACCGCTTGAACCACGGTATAGCCCTTCTTCTGCGCAGGCTCCATGCCCATTACACTTCCGCGACGCTTGTTCAGGTCGCCCATTACGTCGCCCACCAGCGATTCGGGAACCGTGATTGCCATATCGCCTACAGGCTCAAGCAGTACGGGACCTGCCAATTCAAGTGCCTTCTTGTACGCCAAGGATGCGGCGGTCTTGAACGACAATTCATCCGAGTCAACGGCATGGTAAGAGCCATCGTACAGGTCTGCTGCCAGGCAAACCATCGGATAACCGTAAGCACCCTTTGCCATCGAATCCTGAATACCCTTTTCAACTGCGGGGTTGAAGTTCTTCGGAACGGTTCCGCCTACTACCGATACGGTAAAGGTCAAGCCCTCGCCCTCACCGGGAGCGAAGCGCATCTTAACGTGACCGTACTGACCGGAACCGCCGTTCTGCTTCTTGTGCTTACCTTCCACGTCAACCGACTTGGTGATCTTTTCGCGGTATGCTACCTTGGGAGTATCAAAACGAACGTTGAGTCCGAAGCGGCTCTTCAATCTTGCCGACAGAACCGACAGATGTACGTCACCCAAGCCGTAGATCAAAAGCTGCTTGGTTTCTGCATCATTCTCAAAACGAATGGTGTAATCTTCTTCTGCCATCTTGGAAATACTCTGCGAGATCTTGCCCTCGTCCCCCTTGGACACGGGGATCATCACCTTTACAAGATAAGGCGTGGGATACTCAATATTGCTGTATGCAAAATCATTGTTCCAGGTCAAGGTATCGTTGGTGTTGGTGTTGGACAGCTTTGCAACCATACCGATATCACCGCAAGACAGCTCGTCAACCTCGGTCTGCTTCTTGCCCTTCATCACATAGATGTGTGAAAGCTTTTCGCTGTCGCCCGTAGTTGCGTTGCGCAGAGTCAGATCACGCTTAACGGTGCCGTTCATAACCTTGAAGAAGGACATTTTACCAACGAACGGGTCGGCAACCGTTTTGAATACGAAGATTGCGGGCTCACCGTCGGGATTGATCTCCATCTCGTCGCCGTTTGCCAGCATTTCGTTCTTCTTTGCGGTGTGACGCGGGAAGGATTCGGTGATCTTATCCAGCATCGTCCAAACGCCCCACAGCTTGGTAGCCGCGCCGCAGAATACGGGAACAAGGTCACCGTGGATGATACCCTCGTGAACTGCGTTGATAGCTTCCATGTGTGTGATCTCTTCGCCCTCAAAGAACTTCATCATCAGTTCCTCATCGGTGCTGGCAACAGCCTCCATCAGCATATCGCGGTACTTTGCAACCGCTTCCATCGATTCCTCGGGAATCAACTCAACGCTGTGACGTCCGTTGTTATCAAATACGTGTGCGGTTTCATCGATCAGGTCGATAACACCCACAACCTCGCCGTTCTTAACCATCGGAATGGTCAAGGGACATACCTGCTTACCAAAGGTCAGGTGCAACGAGTCGAGAACGCGTGCAAAACGAGCCTCATTGTCGTCAAATTTATTGATAAAGAATGCGCGGGGCAGACCTGCAGCCTCGGCATAATCCCATGCCAGCTCGGTTCCAACCTCGATTCCCGCCTTACCGTCGATGGTGATGATCGCGCTATCGGCAACACGCATTGCCTGCACAACTTCGCCCGAAAAATCGAGATAACCGGGAGTGTCAATGACGTTGATCTTCACGTTCTTCCACATCATCGGCGCAATCGCTGCAGAAATAGAAATCTTTCTTGCGTTTTCCTCTGCATCATAGTCGCAAACAGTGTTGCCTGCGGTGGTGTTGCCCAAGCGATCGGTTTCGCCCGTAATAAACAGCATAGCCTCTGCCAAGGAGGTCTTTCCCGATCCGCCATGTCCGAGCAATGCAATATTTCTGATGTTCTTTGTTTCAATCTTAGCCATTGTAGTAATCCTTTTGAGTACCTTTCATTCGATTAAGCGGTCTTGCTGTTTTCCGTCTTTTTTTCAACCGAAACAGCCGAAAATTCTTGACCACTTTCTTTTATTATACAATACAAAGGATTATTTTTCAAGTAATTTTTTCAACTTTTTCGATACAGAGCGTAGAATTATAAAGAAGTTTTTTGTTTATTTTTAACAAAAATCAACCAAAAAAGAACCGTTCTGCGTTCTCAAAAGTTTGCTCCGCCGCCTCCTCGGGAGTACAATTCCAAAGAACGGCAAGCGTTTCAAGGCTATGCACCAAAAGTCCCGAGTGATTGAGCTTTCCGCGGTGCGGATGCGGTGCCAGATACGGAGCGTCGGTTTCGATCAGGAGTCGGTCGCGCGGAACCGCAAGTGCCGCTTCACGAACCCGCGTGGCGTTCTTGAAGGTCAAGGTTCCCGAAAACGAGATATACCAGCCTCTTCTCACCAATTCCCTTGCCATCTCGGCACTGCCGCTGTAGCTGTGCAGAACACCCTTGACGTTTGGGTGGCGCAGGATCGTTTCAAAGCAATCACCGTGGGCATCTCTGTCGTGGATCAGCACGGGGATCACATGCTTTTCGGCAAGCTCCATTTGCGCATCAAAAAAGTACGCCTCTTTTTGTTTGTCCATGGGAATTCCGTCATATTCCTGCCAATAATAATCCAAACCGATCTCGCCAAGTGCCACGATCTTGTCGCGCTTGCGGCTTTCCCAATCGCCAAGCATGGTATCCAGCATGGCAAGTGCCGCATCCGCATTTTCGATCGCGTGGCAATCGCCGGGATGAATACCGATCGCGGCGTACATTCCCTCGTATTTTGCCGCCTGTTCTATCGCAATGCGGGAATTTTCACAGTTTGTTCCCACATTTATAATTGCGCAAACGGGATCGGGCATGATCTGCTCGAGGATTTCGTCCGCGCTGTTTTCCGCGAAACGGCGGTCATAATAATGTGCGTGTGTATCGAATATCTTCAATTTTTGCTCTCCCCTGTTTGATAAAAATCGGGGAGGATCTCTTTTGGCAAAGTGATCCTCCCTTTATACAGATTATCTGATTCTTTCACCCAAAGGCGTATCCTCTGCAAGGAATACCACACGAACGGTCTCCTCACCCGAGGCAAGGATCATGCCGTTGGATTCGATGCCGCAAAGCGTTGCGGGCTTGAGATTTGCCACAAGAATGATCTTTTTGCCGATCAGATCCTCGGGAGCATACCATTTGGCAATTCCCGAAACGACCTGTCTTTGCTCGTAGCCGAGATCGACCTTCAATTTCAGCAGTTTCTTTGCCTTCGGAACCTTTTCGCACTCCAGAATCTTTGCGGAGCGCAGCTCTACGCCCATGAAGTCCTCGATGCCGATCAGTGCGCATCCCTCGGGCTTTTCGGGGATCTCTGCCGCCTTTGCTGCAGCCTCAGCCGCCGCAACCTGCTTTTGACGCTCGGCTTCAAACTCTGCCAAAACCTTCGCTTCGTCCATGCGGGCAAACAAAACCTTGGAATCCTTAACGGTTGCTCCTGCGCTCAACGCACCGAATTTTTCTGCCGTACCGATCGACGCATATCCCGTTGCATCGGCATTCAGCTCGGAAAGGATCTCCTCTGCCGTTTCGGGAATGAAGGGAGCCAGGAGAACTGCACCCCAACGGATTGCCTCCAGAAGCGTGTAAAGCACCGTACCAAGGCGTGCGCGTTGACTCTCGTCCTTCGCCAGCGTCCAGGGAGTGGTCTCATCAATATACTTGTTTGCGCGAGAGAGCATTGTGAAGATCTCCTCCAATGCGTCTGCTACGCGGTAGCCGTTCATGTTCTCAACAACCTGTTCGTATGCCTTCACGCATGCCGCAACGACCTCATCGTCCAGAGCGTCCTTGGCAACAGGTGCCTGGATCTCACCGCCAAAATACTTTTTCTGCATATCCAAAGTACGCTTGACAAGGTTGCCGAGATTATTGACCAGATCGGTGTTGAAGCGCTTGATCACATTTTCGTACGTGATCGATCCATCGTTTGCGTAAGGCATTTCGGCAAGCGCATAGTAACGAACGCCGTCAACCGTGAATTTTTCTGCAAGCTTGTCGGCATAGATCACGTTTCCGCGCGATTTGGACATCTTATCCATGCCAAAATTAAACCACGGATGAGCAAACACCTTTTTGGGCAGAGGCAGATCAAGAGCCATAAGGAAGATCGGCCAATAGATGGTGTGGAAGCGGATGATATCCTTACCGATGATATGCACATCGGCAGGCCAATATTTCTTGAACTTTTCGCTCTGCTCCTCAAAGCTCTTATCGGGATCGTAACCCAAAGCTGTGATATAGTTGGTCAACGCATCCAGCCAAACGTAGGTAACGTGCTTGGGATCGATCTCCACGGGAATACCCCAAGTAAAGGAGGTGCGCGAAACACAAAGATCCTGCAAGCCTGCCTTGAGGAAGTTGTTGATGATCTCCTTTTTGCGGCTCTCGGGCTCAATGAACTCGGGATGTGCCTCGATATACTCCATCAAGCGGTCTGCATACTTCTTCATATTGAAGAAATAAGCCTCCTCGCTTGCTCTTTGCACGTCACGTCCGCAGTCGGGGCACTTGCAATCCACAGCCTGTGTATCGGTAAAGAAGGACTCACAGGGAACGCAGTACCAGCCCTCGTAGCGGCTTTTGTAGATATCGCCTTGATTGTAGAAGCGCGTAAAGATCTTTTTTACAGCCGTTTCATGATAATCATCGGTGGTACGGATAAAATGATCGTATTTGACATTCATATGATCCCAGAGTGCTCTGATCTCACCTGCTACGTTGTCAACGTATGCCTTGGGCGTGATGCCTGCCTCGCGGGCCAGCTCCTCGATCTTCTGTCCGTGCTCGTCGGTACCCGTACACATAAAAACATCATAGCCCATCTCTCGGCGGTAGCGTGCCATCGCGTCGGTCATGATCGCTTCATAGGTGTTGCCGAAGTGCGGTTTCTTGGAGCCGTATGCAATCGCAGTTGTCATATAAAATTTTTCACTCATCTTTTTATTCCTCCGATGTAACATCATTGTCATTCATATAGTTGTAATAGCGGAAATATGCAATCAGCATTTCGGGGATCACGTCCAGCAAAAGCAGAACACCCATTGAAAGGATCCCCAAAAGGATACGCACAAGATACATTCGCCAAAAGCGGTCACAGTGCTTGTAGCGTTTCCAACCCGAAAGCGGCTTTGTTGGGCTCACGCTCGGCTGTCCGTTGATTGCCGCAGCAATCGCGGTAAAGCGGCGCATCATGAAAAACAGCCCAAGAATACCGAAAACGGAGGCGGTAAACCATCCCAGCATTGTTGCCGACTGCGCATCGCTGATCAGTAATGCATCAAACAGTCCCACGCTCCCCCACATCAAAAGAGCGGCAAGCGACGGGATCCAAAGGATCTTCCAGGAAAGCCAGACTGCAGACATATAGCGAGACCAGGAAGTAAACGGCGCGAAAAGATCGATCAGCACCGTATCTTCTCCGCGTTGCATTCGCGCGGCCATTCCAAACACTCCCAAGATCAACGGAAGCGTCAGCAAAAGCGTGATAAAAAAGCTTGTACCGTTCCGGATCCACGTCCAAACCAAAGACGGAACCATCACAAATTCGGTGGCGGCAAATGCGATAAGATTGTACACGCTGCAATAGAGCGGTACCAAAAGCAGACACAGGATCAATGCCTCGATCAGCTTGAGCCGATTGCCGTTCATGGAAAGAAGCTCGGATGCCTCGGTGCGCAGCGCTCGGCTATTCGGATATTTTTCGGGTACTTTCAAGGTATCGTGCCTCCTTTCCGAGAACTACAGATCGTTACATTATATTATATCAAATAACTCTTTGTTTTACAAGGGCTTTTTGAATTTTTCCTCAGAATCGTTAAGGAATGATCGATTTTTGTTAGTTCAGCTTAATTCTAACATGGTAAAAGCACCCCTCTTGGGTGAGATATGGGATTCTGAACCCAAACGCGCGCCTTCCATCAAATTTCGAGCTACATCGGTGCGCGCGGTCCCGGCAACCGCTGCGCTATTGCGTGGCTTCAAATGTTTAGGAAATCTCACCCCAATAGCAAAAAGCACCCCGTTTGGGGTGCTTTTTGCTTTAATAGCCGTTTGACGGGTTTTTCACGCCTCAAAAAAGTCCAATACGCTCTCGAAAAAGGGGTGCGACACGGCATCGACTGCGCCGAAGATCTCGTGCTCCGCGCCGCGGACGAGGATATATTCGCCCTGTTGCACGCGCGCGATAAACTCCTTTTGCGGTGCTGACTGCACGAGCCGATCGTGCTCGGCGGCATAGAGCCGCACGGGAATGGCGA
This sequence comes from Clostridia bacterium, assembly GCA_017453335.1. Next base: position 243 of record JAFTKI010000015.1, on the reverse strand, counting down.
TCCCCTCGGGCGCACCCGAGCTCAGCAGGGTCTTAGTCACGCCACGTGCCTCATCCAGCCAGGAATAGGTGGCAGGGCCCCCGCGATAGGTGGGGTGTGCATCCTTGAACGCGCGGTAATGCGCCGCGCGCGCCGCCGAACGCAACGAGGGATCAAAACTCCGCCCGTTGCGGGGTCTTTTTAAAAACGGGATCGGACGCTTGCCGCATCCAAACAGCTTTGCCGTGCCTCACAGCACGCGAC
>JAFTKI010000063.1 GCA_017453335.1 Clostridia bacterium | reverse complement strand
CCATTTTGTATAATTCAAAGCAATTCGAAATCGTAAAGTAAAAACGCATCAAAAGCCAAGATTATCCTTGCCATGGGCAGGAACTTTGAGAGCCTTCTCCTTGAGGAGAAGGGGGACCGCAGCGGGGTTCCCCGAAACGAACTTGTGAGTTTTGGGGGTTCTCTAGTAAGCGGTGGATGAGGTGTAACGTTCCGCAGAAGACCATGGGTTTCCCTTACGATCATAGACAGGCGCACCGATTTGCGGTTACGCACTATCAAAAAGCCTTCTCCAGCCGAGAAGGTGTCAGACGCGAAGTCGGCTGACGGATGAGGAGGGACGGCTATGCAGTTTGTTTGAATTCATTTGATTAGGTAAATTTTAAACCAAAGGAAAGATCAAATATAGATATCTAACAAACCACATCAAGGCTCTCCTCATCCGTCACTCGCAAGCTCGTGCCACCTTCCCCGCTGGGGAAGGCTAAAGTATACTCCCGCTTTGATCAATCAAATTGTAGGTGATTATGTAAAACCATTCTTCGCTCAGGATGACACGCTGACGGATGTGCGGCAAAAATCTTTTTCACTAAAAACCAACGAGTACCCAATGAAAAACTTTTAACCAACCCATTCAAACGCGGAAGCGTTTGAACAGAACAGGACGAGTGAGCCGCGTTTAGCGACTCACTCGTCCTGTTCTGCCTGTTAAAAAGCTTTTGGGAGAAGGGGGTGGTTTGGAGGGGGAAGAACCCTTTTGCAAAAGGGTTCTTCCCCCTCCATCAATCTCACTCTTTCACCTCATAACCCGCTTTTACAATCGCTTCAACGAGCTTTGCGCGGGGGGAGGTAGCGGTCACGGTAGCGGTTTTTTCTTCGAGGCTGACTTGAACGTCAGAAACACCCGAAACAGCCTTCAGGGCATCGGTCACGTGAGCCACGCAACGGGGACACATCATACCTTCCACACTGATCACATAGGTCTCGGCTTTTGCTTTTTTTCCAAATAACATAGTATCGTCTCCTTTTTGATTGTTTTGATTCGATTGAGAATTGGGAATGGGACAAGAATTTTTGGTGGGCGCGTGAAGCGGAACCTTACGCAGGCGCAGGGCGTTTGTCACCACACAGACCGAAGAAAAGCTCATTGCGGCGGACGCCAGCATGGGACTGAGCTGCCAACCGAAGAGCGGATAAAACAATCCTGCCGCCACAGGGATACAGATCGCATTGTAAAAGAGCGCCCAGAACAGATTTTGCTTGATGATGCGAAGCGTTGCACGGGACAGACGGTAAGCGTCGGCAACACCCATCAGCGAGTTACCCGACAGCACAACGTCAGCACTGTCGATGGCTATCTCGGTACCTGCACCAATTGCGATTCCGATATCAGCGCGCACCAGAGCGGGAGCATCGTTGATCCCGTCACCGATCATTGCCGTGGGAGCCTGCTCACTGTGCCGCCGAACCTCGCGCTCCTTGTCCTCGGGAAGTAAAGATGCGTGGAAACCGTCCAAATTCACCTTTTCTGCCACATAAGCCGCCGTTCTTTCATTGTCACCCGTCAGCATCAAACAACGCATACCGTCGTTTTTCAGGGCTTCTACGGCGATCACAGAGTCCTCACGGATCCTGTCCGAAATTCCGAACACACCCACGGGTTTTGTATCGATGCTCACCAGCACCGCCGTTTTACCGATCGATTCCAAAGAAGCAAAGTCACAAAGGATCTGCTCTTCTTCCGCCTGCCTGTAAACGGTAAGAGCCGCGCCGCCCAGCGTTTCCTTTCCCTCTCGCAATTCACAAGCATCCAATCCTTGCAGCCGTGCGCGGAACTCTGCGCTTGGCTTTCCGATGCAAACGGTGTGGCCGTTTACCAAAGCTTGTGCGCCAACACCGACCGACGCTTGAAATTCGGCGGCTTCGGGCAGTTCGATCGACGCTTCCTCGGCAGCTCCGCAGACTGCAAGAGCCAAGGGGTGAGAGGAAAGTCTCTCCACCGCAGCCGCGGTTGCCAACAGCTCCTTCGGATCGATTCCATAAGCGTAAATATCCGAGAGAGTCGGCTTTCCTTCGGTCACGGTACCCGTCTTGTCAAACAGCACCGTTTTGACCGAGCAAAGCTTTTCCAATGCCTCGGCACTGCGGAACAAGATCCCGAATTTTGCGCCTCGTCCGATCCCCACCGTGATCGCCGTGGGAGTTGCCAGCCCCAACGCACAGGGACAGGAGATCACCAGAACCGCGATCGCCGAGCGGAATGCCGCCTCGGGACGTCCCGAAAAGATCATCCAAAGAACAAAGGTCAACAACGAAATTCCCATCACGAAGGGAACGAAAATACCGCTGACACGGTCGGCGATCCGCGCTATGGGAGCCTTGGACGATGCCGCGTCCTCCAACAGACGTACCAAGCGGGAAAGCGAGGTATCCTCTCCAACATGCGTGGCACGGATCAAAAGCGAGCCCGAGGTCAGCACACACGCCGCCGAAACGCGGTCACCCAACGATTTATCCACAGGCATACTCTCGCCCGTCAGAGCCGATTCATCCACCGATCCCTCACCCTTGACCACCTCACCGTCCACGGGAAGCAGGTCGCCTGTGCGGATCAGGATCAGATCTCCGATCACAATCTCTTCTATGGGAACAAGACTCTCTTTTCCGTCTCTTTGCACCGTTGCAAACTTCGGAGAGAGCTTTGAGAGTGACTTCACCGCATCTGCGGCGCGGTCCTTTGCCCGTGATTCCAGCAGCTTTCCCAGGGAAACCAGCGTCAGGATCATTGCCGCCGATTCAAAATACAGGTCATGCACCCATGAGTGGATTACCTCAGCGTTTCCGTTCGCCGCGGCGATCATAAAGATCGCAACGATTCCGTAGATCAGCGAGGCTCCCGAGCCAACCGCGATCAGGGTATCCATATTCGGTGAAAGATGAAAGAGAGAAAGAATACCGCCGCGGAAAAATTTGAAGTTCAGAACGATTACGGGAAGCGTCAGAGCAAGCTGCACAAGTGCAAGATAGAGCGCATTTTCGGTTCCCACCAAAAAGGAAGGCTGCGGCAGGGAGATCATCGGCCCCATGGAAAAATACATCAGAATCAGAGTAAATGCCGCCGAAACGATCCATTTTACAATCCGCTTTTTCATCTCCCGCTCGCCCGAATCCTTTGTGGGAGGAGAGGTCAACAGCCGATATCCCGCCGCATGCACGGCAGAGGACAGGCGCGCCTCCAGGATCTCCTTTTCTCTATCCCCTATATCTTCCGAGAGGATGACCGATACCGTGTTGGTCAAAAGCGAAACGGACACAGAATCCCCGTCGCCAAGCACACTTTTCACAGCCTTTTCCACGTGTGAAACACATGCGGCACAGCTCATGCCTCCAATGCCATACTGTAATCTTTGCATCATGTCCTCCTTATTTTTTCTTTAAGTTAGCACATGCTAACTGTATTTATTATAGCTTTTTTTCCTGTTTTGTCAATAGAATAACATTATAAAATTTAAAATAATTGTAAATTTTTTATTTCACGCGCGCGTGCGTGTTGAAAATACTATAGATATATGATATAATATTATATAATCATAGCTTTAAAGAAAATTGAAGATGTTTTACAGAGAAAGGATCAAACGTATGTCCGAGCAAAAATACATGGAGGAAATTCGCCAGGTCTGGGAAATGGTGAAGGATGCCTTTCGGAATAAGCTCTCCGAAACCGCCATCAATCTGTGGTTCGGTGAATTGGAGGTCTTATCCTTTGAGGACGATCTGATCACGATGGGAATCCCGTCTGAGATGAAATTCAAGGTGGTCAACCGCCAGTATCTCACCGAGATCAAGCAGATCTTTTGCGAGCTGCTCGGCTTTGAGGTGGAGGTCAATCTTACTTTCACGGGATCGGCAGTCAGCGCAAGCCAGATCAAATCCGAGATCATCGGAATGCCCAAAAAGGAAGAAAAAAAGCCCGTACTGGAAACCATCAACCTCAACTACAATTTTGAGTACACCTTTGAAAACTTTATCGTGGGCGCAACCAATAAATTTGCGCACGCGGCATGTCTGGCGGTTGCCGAGCATCCCGCAACCAATTATAACCCGTTGTTTATCTACGGAAACAGCGGACTTGGAAAAACACACCTGATGTACGCGATCATCAACCGACTCAAGCAGAACAATCCCAACATCAATATCATCTACACGCGCGGTGAGGATTTCACCAATCAGATGATCTCCTGCCTTGCCACCAAAACGATGGAGGATTTTCACGATAAGTATCGCACCTGCGACGTGCTGCTGATCGACGATATCCAGTTTATTGCGGGTAAGGTTTCCACACAGGAAGAGTTTTTCCATACCTTCAACACCCTGTTTGAACAGAAAAAGCAGATCATTCTGACCTCCGACCGTCCGCCGAGAGACATCAAAACGCTGGAAGACCGTTTGCAGTCGCGCTTCGAGTGGGGATTGATCGCCGATATCGAGCCGCCGGATCTGGAGCTGCGAATCGCCATTATCAAAAAGAAGGCAGAGCAGGTCAACGTCACGATCCCCGACGAGGTTTATACTTATCTGGGTGAAAACCTGCGCTCCAATATCCGACAGATCGAGGGGGCTATCAAAAAGCTGGGGGCCATCAGCTTTTTGAGCGGAAAGAAGATCACCATGGAAGTGGCACGCGAGTGTATTGCCGATCTTTTGGACGGTGCCGAGCCTGTCAGCGTAACGGTGGATAAGATCTTTTCCGCGATCTACCACAAATACGGCGTGACCAAGGAGGATCTGATCGGTAAGAAGCGTAATAAGGAGATCGCAAACGCAAGACACGTTTGCATCTATCTGATCCGTGAGCTGACCGAAATGTCTTATCCCAGCATTTCCAAGATCTTTGATAAGGATCACACCACCATTCTTCATTCTTATGAGACTATGCGCCGCCGCGTGATGGAAAACGACGGCAACAACGATCTTGCCCGTGATATCGAGGATATCAAGAAAGAGGTTTTGGGATAAAGCACAAGTTTTCCACAGCTTTTTACACACCTGTGGAAAACCGTATGGAAAACTCCGATTTTACTGTTGATGCCTTTTTGAAAAGTGCGAAATTTTCCTTTTGAGGTAACAAAAACGAATTGTGAACCTCTTATGCTTCCTCTCTGTGGAAATTTTCGGAAAGAGATACCGAAAATTCGGAAAATTACCACTTTTGCACAGAGGGAAGCTTGTGGAAAACCAAAATTTGATTCTCAATTTTATCAAAATCCGATAAAACAGCAGATTTTTGGAAATTTCCATTTATTTCTCCACAGCTTATCAAGCCCGATTCCACTCGGTTTCCACCGCAAAATGCAAAATGGAGGGTATCAAAAATCCTTGTGTGACCTACAAAAAATCGGTTTTCCACAGTTTCCGCACCCTCTAATGATACTAATACTACTTAATCTATAAACGGTCTATTGTTCTATGCGCCCGCGGCGCGGGAATCAAAGCGCGAACTACACTTCGCAAGACAAGAAAGGAACTACTAATTATGAAAATCGTTTTTAACAGACAAAGCATTGCAGATGCCATCGCGCCCCTGATGTGCGCAGTTTCCACCAAGTCCACCAGCGGTGCTACCGAGGGTATTCTGATCGAAGCCGAGGGGGATTGTTGCGTGCTGACCACCTTTGACGAGGTCAAGGGTATGAGAACCACCGTGGAAGCCAAGATCGAGGAGCCTGGCTCTTATATCATCAACGCACAAAAATTTATCCAGACCTTGCGAGTCATGGAAGGGGAGCATATTACCCTGACGGTGGATGATAAGCTGCAGGCTTGCATCACCAGCGGAAAATCCAGTCACCGCATGGGTGCTTTGATGGGAAGCGATTTTCCCGCCATTCCCCGACTTGCTACCGAGGACGGATTTGTAATCGGTCAAGGTGTGCTGAAAAACATGATGTCCAAGGTTATGTATGCAATGGCGGTAAACGATCACCGTCCTGTGCTGAACGGTTGTTATTTCCGCATCACCGAGGGCAAGCTTATGGTGGTTGCCTGCGATAGCTTCAAGCTGGCAAAATGCTCGGTGGAAACCGAGATCGAAAACAAAAATGAAGACCAAAGCGCCTTGAAGTTCTCCTTCATCGTTCCCACCAAGTCGGTAAATGAGATCTACAAGCTGCTCAAGGATGACGAAAGAGAAACCGTTCGTATCTATATGACCAGAAAGAATATCGTGCTTCATTTGGGAGATCTGGTATTCTTCTCTCGTCTGATCGACGGCGTTTATATCGAATTTGACCGTATCATTCTCAACACGCACCGTATTTTTGCAACCGTGAAGCGTGAAAATATGATCGCCGCGCTTGAAAGAGCCGCACTGATCACCGAGGAAAAGGTTGCGGGTAGCGTTCGTTCTCACGTAAAGCTGAATTTTGAGGAGAGTATTCTGAAAATTTCGGCAATTTCCACCCAGGGAAGCACTTATGACGAATTGGAGATCGAGCAGGCAGGCGATGACCTTTTGATCGCATTCAATAACAGATTTTTGATCGATAGCCTGCGAGCATCGGATGCCGAGATCGTGAAATTCTCCATGACCTCTGCCCTCACCAGCATCAATATCGAACCCCTTGAACAGGAAGAAGGAAAAGAAGAACTCTTTATGATCCTCCCCGTTCGTATGAAAGAGTAAGGAAGAGTTTTTTGGGACGCGATTTTTGGGGAAACTTTTGGAAAAGTTTCCCCAAGCCCCTTCAAAACTTCCCGTACAAAAGGAAAAGAAAAAAAGAAGTGCAGTACGCTGTTCGTTCGTGAAATAAAGCTTTAACTGTGTACGCTGACAGTAGAATAGCTGCCGCAAGAAACGGGGACCCCTGCCCCTTTTTCTCACCGATAGTTGAGGCGCATGGATAGGCGTACTATTTTAGAAACTCGCACAATTTTGTAGGGACCGGCGTCCCCGACGGTCCGTTAACGAACAAATTAGAAGTGGTAAAATGGCTACATTCATTTGGCATGTATGTTGAAATGAACAAATCAAGTTTGGTGGATTTAGGACCGTCGGGGACGCCGGTCCCTACAAGTTTGTACTCAAGTTCAAACTGGTACACCTATCCATACGTTTCAACATTCCGCAACTGTAGAATTCTTGGGATAGGGTCCCCAAGAATTTGCGGGAGCTATTGTTCTGTCAGCGTACAAAATAAAAAACTCTGTTTCACAAACGAACAGCGCACTGCACCAAAAATCAATAAAAAACTCTGTTTGAGAGTTTTTGAAGGTGTGGAAACTTTTTGCAAAAAGCTTCCACAAAAAAAGGAAAGGATCTTTAAGATATGGAATGTAACAGAATAAAGATCCGAAATTTCAGGAATATCGGCGAGGCGGAGATAGAGTTTGACGGTGGAGTGAACATACTGACGGGTGCGAATGCGCAGGGAAAGACGAATCTTTTAGAGGCGATTGGGTTTACGTCGATTGGGAAGAGCTTTCGCACGACTCACGAGGAGGAGTTGATCCGATTCGGAGAGGAATTTTGCGAGATATCGATGGACTACACCGATTCGGTGCGGCGTCAGAACATCACGGTACGCATGATGAAGGGACGGCGCAGGAAGCTGGAGCATAACAAGGTGAAGGTAAATAAGCTTTCGGACGTTGTGGGAAGCTTTCGGACGGTACTGTTTTGTCCCGAGCATTTATCCTTGATCAAGGAGGGTCCCGGGGAGAGGCGAAGCTATCTGGACATTGCGCTCTCCCAGTTATATCCCGTTTATTTAAAGAGCCTGCAGAGGTATCAGCAGATATTGAAGCAGAGAAATCAGCTGCTCAAGGTTGCCGAAGAGGATCGAAAGACCTTTCGGGACACGATTGAATTTTGGTCAAGTCAATTGGCACACGAGGCGGCGGTGATTGCGCGATACCGAGCCGAATACTGTCACCGAGCCGAGCGGCACATAGCGAATTGCTTTGCCGAAATGACGGGAGAGAGGGAAAAGCCGACGGCGGTCTATGCGGGATCGTCACACGGTGAGCCCGAGTCTTATCTGGATGTAGAGAATACCGAAAAGATCTATTTTGATCTGTTGATGAACAATCACGAGCGCGAGATCGGCGCGGGGTCTACTCTTTGGGGAATTCACAAGGATGATATAGAGATCTCGATCAACGAGCGTCCTGCGCGGGCGTTTGCGTCACAGGGGCAACAGAGGTCCTTGGCACTGGCACTTAAGCTTGCCGAGGGAGAGGTTGCGGCAGAAATTTGCGGAGAAAAGCCTGTCTTTTTGTTTGATGACGTTTTCTCGGAATTGGATTCAGGGCGGCGCGCGTATCTTTCGGGAAAAATGAATGATCGGCAGGTCATCATCACCACCTGTGAGCCTTCTGGTATCGTGGGAGGAAAGCTGTTCACCGTGAAAAACGGAGAATATTGCGAGGCTTGAAAAATTATAAGGTTAAGTTATTGTTTTTACACCTCATCCACCACTGCGTGGTCCCCCTTCTCCTCAAGGAGAAGGCTCTCAAAGTTCCTGCCCTTGGCAAGGCCATTCTTAACTTTTTATAGATAATTATAATTTGAATAGACATACTAAAGGATTTCCTATAAATTTTACAAGCGGTTGATTCTCGAAAGCCTTCTCCTTGAGGTAGCGGAGCGGCGCGAGGGGAATGAATAACAGCCCTGTGGACTGTTAGAACCCGAGCGTGACCGAGTCGCAGCGAGACAAGGGGGACCGCGTAAGCGGTGGATGAGGTGTAGATCAATTATGAAACTGTCATATTACTGAAAAAACTTTAATATCACAACGAGGAATTCATGGATATTTTTCACCCTATAAAATGCAAACAGATATATAAAGGTCAGGCGGCGAGGGCTGCGGAGTTTTTTGAGAAGGAGCAGCTTTTGGATGAGGCTCTTTGGAAGGATTTTGTGGACCAGTTCCGTGAACAGCCCGACGGACTTAACATGGGTTGGCGCGGAGAATACTGGGGCAAAATGATGCGCGGCGGCGTGACGGTATATGAGTACACGGAGAGCGAGGAGCTGTACCGTGTTCTGACCGATACCGTGAAGGATATGCTCACGGTTGCCGAAGAGGACGGCAGAGTTTCTTCTTTCTCGCGTGACACTGAGTTTGACGCATGGGATATCTGGTGTAGAAAATACGTATTTCTCGGGATGGAATATTATTTTGAGATTTGTCGGGAAGAGTCTTTGAAAACCGAAATTTTGAAGTTTTTGATCCGTGCCGCCGATTACGTATTGGAAAAGATCGGTCACGGAGAGGGGAAAAAGGAGATCACGGCGGCATCAAGAAGCTGGCTTGGGATCAATTCGTCCTCGATTCTGGAGCCGATAGTGCGGCTGTACACTCTCACAGGTGAGCAAAGATATCTTGACTTTGCAACCTACATCATCGAAAACGGCGGTGCCGATGGCATCAACATTTTCGAAAAAGCATTTGAAAATCAGGTTTATCCGTATCAATACGGTGTTTCCAAGGCGTATGAAATGATGTCCTGCTTTGAAGGACTTTTGGAATACTACCGTGTTACGGGAATTGAAAAATATAAGATCGCGGCGATCAATTTTGGTCGTGCTGTGATCGATTCGGATATCACGGTGATCGGTACCTCGGGATGCACGCACGAGCTGTTCGATCACTCCAAGGTACGCCAGACCGTACCGTATGATGGGATTATGCAGGAGACCTGTGTAACCGTTACATGGATGAAATACTGTGCCAATCTGTTGCGGCTGACGGGTGAGAATCTGTTTGCCGATTGCATGGAGAAGTCGTTTTACAACGCATATTTGGGTTCCTTGAATACCGAAAAACGGGAATGTCCCTATATCCGCGAAAAATTCATTGAGAAAATGAACTATCCGCGCGTGGAAAATGTCTTTTTGCCAGTGGACAGCTATAGCCCCTTGCTTTGCGGCAAGAGAGGACAAAAGGTTGGAGGCACACAGATTCTTTCCAGCCTGCGCTATTACGGATGCTGTACGGCAATCGCCGCGGCGGGTGTGGGAGTGTATCTTTCGCACGCTGTGATGAAGGACGAAGAGGGGATCATTCTGAATTTTTACGAGAGCGGAACGATAACAACCGAGTGGGAAGGAGTTCCCGTAAGGATTGAGATTTTAACCGATTATCCTGCAAGCGGTGAAATTAAGGCTTTGGTACATAGTGACGAAAAGGTAAAATTCACCTTGAAGCTCAGAGTTCCCGCATGGTCGGAATTTACCACGGTTCGTACCGTGCAGACCAACAAATTTAAAAATCATTATGCCTGCGTGTCTGGAAAATGGGCGGGAGAGACGGCGGTGACGCTCTCTCTTGATATGAGCATTCGAAAGACCTATCCCGAGGTGTGGGACACCGATGTGATTTACACCGATATGTCGAATCTCAAGCCGGGCAGTCACGTGGCTCGCGCGACCGAGGTCAAGCACAGCGAAAAGGATGATCACTACATTTGTCTGTCCCGAGGACCGCTTGTATTGTGCGCCGATGAAAAATACGGTAAATGTCCCGATTCGGTCTATTCATTTTCCGAAAAGAACGGAGAGATCGCATACAGTCAAAACAAAGATTCCAAGGGATGTATGGTGGCATGTGAATTCAAGTCACTTGAAAAAGAAAGCTTTACGTTGATCGATTACGCATCGGCAGGTTTGGATTGGAACACCGATATTGCCGTTTGGCTACCGACAAAATAAAAAGGAGAAGACCATGAAAGTTTGTATCATTCAGCCCAAGTATTCCACAAAATTTGAGGAATCCGAGGCGATTTACCGCGAGCAGACAAGGCTCCTGGAGTCTTGTGACGAATCAATGGATATCATTGTTTGCCCCGAAATGTGGGATATTCCCGCGCTGACCAAGACAAAGGAGCAATTTGAGGAGTCGGCGGCAAAATATCACGGGGAAACCATGAAAAAGGCAAGTGAGGTTGCAAAGCGATGCAACGCGATCCTGTTTATCAACGGCTGTGATACCACGCCCGAAGGATTGGCAAATACCACATTTGCCTTCAATAGACAGGGTGAGTTGGTTGGAAAATATTACAAGCAGCATCTGACGCCGGGTGAGGTCAATCTGAGAAAGCTGAAAAGCCGCTACACCTTTGAATTTGAAAAGCCGACGGTTGTGGAGATCGAGGGGATTCGTTTCGGTTTTCTGACCTGCTACGATTTTTATTTTTATGAAGCATTTGCGCATCTTGCACGCATGAATCTTGACGTGATCATCGGTTGCTCGCATCAAAGAAGCGACAGCCATGAGGCGCTGGAGATGATGACTCGCTTCTGCGCGTACAATACCAACACCTACGTGTTCCGCGCATCGGTGAGCATGGATGAAACTTCCGATATTGGTGGAGCTTCCATGATCGTGGGACCTGACGGAAAGGTGATCACGAACATGTACAGCCAAGTTGGAATCGCCACGGCAGAGGTAGATGTGAAAAAGAAATTTTACAAGCCCGCGGGCTTTGGTAATCCCCCCTCTGCGCATTACGAATACATCGAAAAGGGACGCAGACCCTGGAAATACCGCCACGGCGGCAGCGCGATCGTTGCCACCGACGAGTGGATGGAATATCCTCGCGTGTGCGCACACAGAGGATTTAACACGGTAGCACCCGAGAACAGCATGCCCGCATTCGGCTCGGCTGTGGCAATGGGTGCCGAGGAGATCGAATTTGACCTGTGGCCGACGGCTGACGGCGAGGTGGTTTCGATCCACGATTCCAAGCTTGACCGCGTGTCTGACGGTACGGGAAAGGTTTATGAAAAGACCTATGCGGAGCTGTTGCAATACGATTTCGGATACAAAACGAGAGAGGAATTCAGCGGACTTCGAATTCTGAAATTTGAGGAGATCCTCCAAAAGCTGGCTTGCCATACGGTGATGAATATCCATATCAAGACCGTGGATAACAAAAATCCCGCAGACGAGGCGTTTTTGCAAAAGATCATCGATCTGATCGAAAAATACGATTGCCGCAAGCACGTTTACTTTATGAGCGGAAACGATTTTGTTCTGCAACAGTTGGAAAAAATGGCTCCCGATATCTGCCGTTGCTGCGGAGGAGGAGACGCACCTTGGGAGATCGTTGACCGCGCGATCAAATACGGTTGCAAGAAGGTACAGCTTTACAAGCCGTATTTCAATCAGGAAATGATCGACAAGGCACACGCAAACGGAATTCGTTGCAATGTGTTCTGGTCGAACCGTCCTGCCGAGACCGAGGAATTTTTGAAAATGGGCATCGACACCATCCTTACCAACGATTACGGTCGGATCTCGCAGGTTGTAAAGAAATTTACAGAGAGGTAAGAAATGTTCGGCTCGATTGATACCGCAACGGCAACGGGAAAAGGGATCTTTCTGATCTATATTTTCATGTTGCTTCTGATGGTGTATTTGTGGATCCGTTTGCTGATGGGAAAGAGAGAACCCGAAAAGGGAATTGCGATCATGACCTTGGTGTTGGCAGGAGTTGCGTTGATCTCACTTGGGAAAACGCTGTTTGGAACACCGATCGATCAGCAGGACTTGATTGAGGACGCGATCTTAGCGGCAGCTTTTACACTGATCGGAGTAACGGAGATCGTTTGTTATCTCAAAAAGAACAAAAAAGACGATCCGATGGAGTAATAAAGATGTATCTGCACGTAGGAAACAATCAAAATATCCGCATCCGTGATATCGTGGGAATTTTTGATGCCGACACAGCAACGGTGTCTGCGGTGACGAAAAAATATATCAAGGCAGCAAGCCAGTCCGCGCGTGTCAGCTTTGCATCCGAGGAGATTCCGAAATCCTTCGTGCTGTACCGTGACCGACGAAAAAATTGCTACTGCATCTGCTTTTCTCAGCTTTCCACAGCTTCCTTGGCAGGAAGAATGTGAGAAGGGAATGGGAGAGATGCGGGGAAGAATCTTTTTGGGAAAAAGTTTCTCCCCCGCACCCCCTCTTCAAAAACCTTTTAAAGCATTTTATTGAAGAGGATTTTCAAATTTCGCTGAGATAAAAAGAGAAAGGTGGCTAATAAATTTAACAAGACAATCCCTCCGTCATTTTCTTGCGAAAATGCCACCTCGGCTTTAAGGAATACATTTTCTACAAAAACAAAGCCTTTTGGTCGGAAAGTTACCTTTTTTTGGCTCCCTTGTGTAAAGGGAGCTGTCAGCCCACGGGCTGACTGAGGGATTGTGTTTTTGAGTTTTATTAAAAAAATTTGATGCTTAAAATTATTTTGTTCAGAAAAACAGAAACATTTTGAAAGGAGTCCGAAGTCCGTTGTTTCGGAATTTCGGAGAAAAAGAAATGGAACAGAATCATGTTTATGACGAAAGTCAGATCCAAGTACTGGAAGGATTGGAGGCAGTCCGTAAAAGACCTGGTATGTATATCGGGTCTACCTCGGCGCGCGGCTTGCACCATCTGGTATACGAGATCGTCGATAACTCGATCGACGAGGCACTGGCAGGTCGCTGTAAACGCATAGAGGTCACTCTGCATCCCGACAACAGCGTGTCGGTACAGGACGACGGCCGAGGAATCCCCAGCGGAATGCATCCGAAAATGGGAATTCCCACGCTGGAGGTCGTGTACACTGTTTTGCACGCGGGCGGAAAATTCGGCGGTGACGGATATAAGTATTCGGGCGGCTTGCACGGCGTTGGTGCGTCGGTTGTAAACGCGCTTTCGGAGTGGGTGGAGATCGACAACTGCCACGAGGGCAAGCGATATACCGAGAGATTTGAGAGAGGTCACGTGGCGCGTCCGTTTTGCGAGGAAGGGGAGACCGAAAAGCACGGTCTTTATGTCCGATTCAAGCCCGATCCCGAAATGTTTGAGGAGGTCGTGTTCGACTATGAAATTCTGCTCAAGCGTTTGCGTGAGCAGGCGTTCCTCAACGGCGGTGTAAATATCTGCCTGCGCGACGAAAGAGAGCCTCAGGAGGACGGAACCTACCGCGAGGATGATCTTTGCTATGACGGCGGTATCAAGTCGTTTGTGGAATATATCAACACGCAAAAGGTGTGCGAGCTGGTGCATCCCGAGGTCATTTATATGCGCGCCGAGCGCGAGGATTGGGTTGCCGAGGTGGCTCTGCAGTATAACGACAGCTACAACGAGGCACTTCTGACCTTTGCCAATAACATCAATACCGTCGAAGGCGGTACGCACGAGATCGGCTTTAAAACCGCGCTGACCAAGGTCTTCAACGATTACGGCAGAAAATACGGAATTCTCAAGGACAGCGATAAGAACCTGTCGGGTGAGGACGTGCGTGAGGGACTTTCGGCAGTGGTTTCGGTCAAGCTGACCGAGGCACAGTTCGAGGGACAAACCAAGGGTAAGCTTGGAAACAGCGAAATGCGTACCTACGTTTATACGCTGGTCACCGAAAAGCTTGCCGAATATTTAGAGGAAAATCCGGGCGTCGGAAAAGCCATTCTGGAAAAATCCTTGGCGGCATTCCGCGCGCGTGAGGCGGCAAGAAAAGCAAGAGAAGCAACGCGCCGCAAGGGACTCTTAGAGGGCTCTACTCTGCCGGGTAAGCTGAGAGACTGCCAGGAAAAGAATACCGAGCTGACCGAGCTGTATCTGGTAGAGGGAGACTCGGCAGGCGGTTCGGCAACACAGGGAAGAAACTCGCGCTATCAGGCAATCCTGCCCTTGCGCGGTAAGGTACTCAACGTGGAAAAAACGCGTTTGGACAAGGTGTACTCCAACCTGTCGCTGATCCCGATCATCCAGGCGCTTGGATGCGGTATCGGTGAAGAATTCGATTGCGCAAAGCTGCGTTACGGGAAGATCATTATCATGGCGGATGCCGACGTTGACGGTTCGCATATCCGAATCCTCTTGCTCACCTTCTTCTTCCGTCATATGAGACAGCTCATCGAGGACGGTCACGTCTATTTTGCACAGCCGCCGCTCTATAAGATCTACCGCAAAGGCGCAAAATACGGCAACGAGCGCTACGCCTATACCGAAGAAGAAAAGGAAGCCATCGTTGCAGAAATGGGTGGCGTGAATATCGAAGCCGACCGCTATAAAGGTCTTGGTGAAATGGACCCCGAACAGCTTTGGGAAACCACCATGAATCCCGAACACCGTACCATCCTGCGCGTCACCGTTGAGGATGCCATCGCCTGCGACGAAATGTTCTCGCTCCTCATGGGCGATAGCGTTGAACCCCGCCGCGTTTTCATCGAACAAAACGCTAAATTCGCCGAAAACCTCGATTTCTAAGGGATGCGTTTTTGTCAGAACCCTTTTGGAAAAGGGTTCCGACACCTCCCAAAACTTAAAAAAAATGGGGAAGCGCCAAACACAAATGAAGCGCTAAACACGCTTCATTTGCATTCGGCGCTTTGAAGAAGTTGCTATGGTGCTGTGCGCTGTTCCAAGCAAACAAGGCTTGAACAGTGTACACGGACGGCGGAATAGCTCCCGCAAATTCTTGGGGTCCCTTCCCCAAGAATTCTACAGACGCGAGAACACCTCATCCGTCACGACAAGCGTGACACCTTCTCCTCAAGGAGAAGGCTTTCAAAAATCAACCGCTTGAAAAAATTATGGGATAGCCTTTTTGTCTATCTATATTTAATAATGCATTGAGATTAAGAATACTTCACCGAATAATCTTGCCAAAGGAAGGAACTTTGAGAGCCTTCTCCTTGAGGAGAAGGGGGACCGCAGCGGGGTTCCCCGAAACGAACTTGTGAGTTTTGGGGGTTCTCGCAAAGCGGTGGATGAGGTGTAGCCGTCGGTAAGACGGCGTTTAGTAAAGCGCTGTTTGTATGAAACAGCGTACCGCACAAAATTCAAAATAAAACCTTATTTGAAAGTTTTGAAAGGGTGTGGGAAAACTTTTTCAAAAGTTTTCCCACGAAAAACAAAAACCAAATGAAACTATTTCAAAACAAATTTTTTATCATCTGCTTATGCGTAGCGGTGGTATTATGTGTGGTACCGTCCACTCTGTCGATGATGGGCTACACAGGGCTGGCGAAGGACATCATCGGAACGGTGACGGCTCCAATCCGCTGGTGTGTGACCGCTATTGGCGACGGCTTTGAGGGACTTGGGCGGTATTTTTCGGGAGTGGACACGCTCACGGAGGAGAACCAAGCCTTAAAGGACGAGAATGCCGCGCTTCGTGAGCAGCAGGACCGCGCCGAGCGTTTGGAAAAAGAAAACGAGCGGTTGCGCGAATATCTTGATATGAAGACCAAATATCCAGAGCTGCAGTTTGAGGAGGGCATGGTCATCGGACACGCCGCGGGAAACTACATGACGGGCTTTACGCTCAATCGGGGAAGTCTGCATGGAATTGCCGTGAATATGCCTGTGGTGGTCAAGGAGGGCATTGTGGGCTATGTGACCGAGGTAGGGCTCAACTGGTGCATGGTTTCCACGCTGATCGAGGACAAGGGTGCTGTGGGCGCGTATGTGTCACGGTCGGGCTCTTTGGGAATGGTCAGCGGAGATCCTTCGATGAAGGAGCAGGGTGTTTGCAAGATGTCCTATATGGACGAGAACGCCGACATTCAAGTGGGAGATACGATCCTTTCCAGCGGAACGGGAAGCGTTTATCCTGCCGATCTGCCGATCGGGACGGTGACCGAGGTACAGCATGACGAATACAACCGCACACCGGTGGCAATTATTGCGCCGGCGGTGGATTTTTCCTCGCTTCAGTACATGATGATCGTCACGGGCTACGCGGGAGGCTGAAGAAATGTCACAGAAATACATCTTGGGACGGCATGCGCAAACGCGGAAGCAATCGGTGAGATACGTGGTAGTTATTTCCCTGTTGCTCTTGCTGCTCTCTGTCATTCAGCTATCGTTTTTCGGGCGGTTTCGGATCTTCGGAGCCATTCCCGATCTGATGATCGCGGCGGTGCTTTGCATCGGATTTTTTACGGGACCTTACACGGGAGCAGTCAGCGGGATCGGCGCGGGATTTCTGATCGATGCGCTGGGAACATCGGGAATCTCGGTGTTGCCGCTGTGCTATCTGTTAGCGGGGTATCTGACAGGGTACTACGCGCGCAAGGAGTCGCAAAAGGGATTGGTGCAATATCTGATCTTTTTAGCGGTCACGCTGGTGTACCGCGCCGTGATCACGGTGCTTTACGCATGGATCGTGTTGGGTTCATCGAATTTTGCAGCGCTCCTTTTGGGAGCGGTACTGCCCGAGCTGTTCGGAACGGCACTGGCAGGGCTTGCGCTGTATTTTCCGATGCGGCTGCTGTGCGGTTGGCTGGAAAAGAAAGCGTAGCTTTCACAGACTGTAGACAAAAGGTAGATTTGGTAGCAAATGATTCTTTGATGCCTCCCCTGTGTAAGGGGAGGTGGCTCGCAAAGCGAGACGGAGGGGTTGTTTTTATTTGAAAATTGTGCTTGCTTTGGTCTACACGCTTAGAAAGCGTAGCCGATAAAGAAAAAATTATTAAAAAGAAGAAAATTATTTACTCATAAAATTTGACAGGAAAGGGTAAACAATCGTGGCAAACCAAAAAGAACAAGAATTGAAGAAACAGCAAGAAGAGATTGCGCTGTTTGAAAACCAAAAGATCGTTGAGGTCGGCATGGAAAAGGAGGTTAAAAAATCCTTCATCGAGTATTCCATGTCGGTTATCGTGGCGCGTGCGCTGCCCGATGTGCGTGACGGTATGAAGCCCGGCGCGCGCAGAATCCTGTACGCGATGTACGAGGACGGACTGACGCACAGCAAGCCCTTCCGCAAGTCGGCAACCACGGTCGGTAACGTGCTGGGACGCTATCATCCTCACGGTGACGCGGCTGTTTACGGCACGATGGTGCGTATGGCGCAGGATTTCTCCATGCGCTACACGCTGATCGAGGGACACGGAAACTTTGGTTCGGTGGACGGTGACGGTGCGGCTGCATACCGTTATACCGAAGCACGTCTGGACCGCATTTCCGACGAAATGATGCGTGACCTCGATAAAAACGTGGTTCCCATGATGCCCAACTTTGATAACCGTTTGCAGGAGCCAACGGTTCTGCCGTCACGCTTCCCCAACCTGTTGGTCAACGGATCGATGGGTATTGCGGTTGGTATGGCAACCAACATTCCGCCTCACAATCTGGGTGAGGTGATCGATGCCACCATTTACCGCATGGATCATCCCGAGTCCACCGTGGACGAGTTGATGGAATATATCAAGGGCCCCGATTTCCCGACCTACGCCACCATTTACGGTATCAACGGAATTCGTCAGGCATACACCACGGGTAAGGGACACATCATGGTACGCGCGCGTGCTACCGTGGAAGAGGATCACCGCCGCATCATTTTCACCGAGATCCCTTACGGTGTCAACAAGAGCCAGCTTTGTGAATCGATCGCGCAGTGCGTGAAGGACAAAAAGATCGAGGGCATCACCGAGCTGAGAGACGAATCGGGCAGAGAGGGTATGCGCATCGTGGTGGAATACCGCCGCGATCTGAACTCGCAGATCCTGCTCAACCAGCTTTACAAATACACGCAGCTTCAAAGCACCTTTGCCATCAATATGCTGGCACTGGTCAACAACGAGCCCAAGGTACTCACCCTGCCGCAGATCCTCGATCACTACATCGCGCATCAGGAGCAGGTCATCGTGCGCCGTACCCAGTTCGATCTGGACAAGGCACGCGCAAAGGCTCATATATTCGAGGGATACAAGATCGCGCTGGATAACATCGATGAGATCGTGCAGATCATGAAGACCTCTCCCTCGATCCCCGAATCCAAGGTCAAGCTGATGGAGCGCTTCGGTCTTTCCGACCTGCAGGCGCAAGCCATCGTGGAAATGACGCTTGGTAAGCTGACGGGCATGGAGAGAAGCAAGATCGAGGACGAGCTGGCTCGTCTGCACGCGCTGATTCTGGAGCTGGAGGGAATTCTTGCCGATATGGGTAAGGTCAAGCAGATCATCAAGGACGAAATGGGTGCGATCCGCGACAAGTTTGCCGATGAGCGCCGTACCGATATCCTGCCTGCCGAGCAGGAGATCATTCTGGAGGATCTCATCGAGCGTCATAGCTGTATAATTACGCTCACGCATGCAGGCTATATCAAGCGCCTGCCTGCCGACACCTACGCCGCACAGCACCGCGGCGGAAAGGGCATCATCGGGATGGCTACCAAGGACGAGGACTATATCGAAAAGGTGATTGCCGTGAACAGCCACTCTTATCTGATGATGTTCACCAACACGGGTAAGGTGCAGATGCGCAAGGCATATCTGATTCCCGAGGCGGGCAGAACCTCTAAGGGACAAAATATCGTAAATATTCTGGAATTGACCGAGGGCGAGAAGATCACGGCTTGCATCAGCGTGGATGCCTTCACCGAGGATCAATATCTGACGATGGTTACCAAGCACGGTGTGATCAAGCGTACCCTCTTGTCCGAATACGAGTATCAGCGCAAGGGCGGAAAGATCGCGCTCAACCTCGACGAGGGTGACGAGCTGGTATTCGTGGTGGCAACCTACGGCGAATGTGACCTGTTGCTGGCAACGGCACACGGACAGGCGGTTCGCTTCTCCGAGTCCAATGTGCGCGCAATGGGACGTACTGCACGCGGTGTGCGCGGCATCAGCCTGCGCGACGGCGACTACGTGGTAGGCGTTTGCGTGGTGGAAGAGGGCAAGGATCTTTTGTGTATCACGCAAAAGGGCTTTGGAAAACGCAGCCCGTTTGAAGATTTCCGCTTGATGAAGCATCGCGGTGGCTTCGGCGTGACCTGCTATAACCTCACCGATAAGAGCGGAATTCTGACCGGTATCGCGGCAGTGGACGATAAAGACGACCTGATGATGATCACCGATTCGGGTACCATTATCCGTACCCCCGTGGCAGGTATTCCCAGCCGTTCCAGAAGCGCGGGAGGTGTCATTTTGATGCGCCTTGGCGACGACCAGACGCTGGTGAACTTCACCACCACGGCACACGAGGAGATTGACGAAAACACGGAGGAAGGCGATACGGCAGTGAGTGAAGCTCCCGCTGCAGAGCCGACCGTAGAATCTTGATAGGAGGCTTCCATGGCAAAATACACTTGTAAAAGCTGCGGCGTGCCGTTGGAGGTCGAAGATGGGGAATTGACCGTAGAATGCCCCTTCTGCAAGGCGGAGCTGACGGTTGAGGAGCTGAAAAGCGACGGAAAAACCGACGGCACCGAGGAAGTGACAGAGGCTGTGGAAAAGGTTGCGGCAGAGGAAGACGATGCCGCAACCCACACCGCCAAAAAGAAGACTCCGTTCTTTGGCAACAAGAAAAAACGGGTCTTGTGCTTCATTCTCGCGGCAGCTCTCCTGATCGGTCTGGTGGTCGGTTTTCAAGTCTGCTCGGCACCGCCTCCCCACGTAGAGGAGATCTATGACCGCGTGGTCGAGCTGGTCGAGTCTGCCAACCGATTCAATACGCTTTTGTACGGTAAGGGACTCCCAACCTACGCCGAGGATTCCGAGTACGCCGAGATCAATCACCTGTATTTCCGCGGAAACGGTGTGCCGGGAGGATATCTGGTCGTGTCCGATTATACCATGTTTACCTCGATCGACCAGATCAAAGCCGAAGCCGAGACCATTTACAGCAAAGAATGGCTGGATTCGGTGATGTATCCCACCCTCTTTGACGGCTATGTCTCGGAGGACGGCAGCGTTGCGCGTGCGCGCTACGAGGAAGCAAACGAGTGGATCTATATGTCGGAAAACGCAGCTGACGATTACCTCAAGGATAGCGGTATGCGCCTTTATGACTACTCTACAATGGAGATCATCGAACCCAGTAATAACGAACGTGTCGTCGTTCAAATGGATTCGTGGCTCTCTTCAACCCCCTCTGTTGTCAACCCCGCCACCGTTACCCTCGTCCTTCAGGACGGTCAATGGTTCCTCCATTCCTTTACCGGGTGATTGTAAGGTGAGGTTTTTGCGGGGGAACTTCTTTCAAGAAGTTCCCCCGCACCCCTTTTAAAAATTTTTCGTGGAAACTTTTGAAAAAGTTTCCACATCTTCAAAACTTTCAAACAAAAGGAAAAAAATAAATATGGTGCAGTACGCTGTTCGTTCGTAAAACAGCGTTTTTTCTTTTGTACGCATACAGTAGAATAGCTGCCGCAAGAAACAGGGACCCACAGCGTATCCGAAACGGATACGCAACGATATTTGCCCCACGGGGCAAGTGATATTGCTTCGCAGTGAAATATTTGCTTTGCAAATGTGAAATGTTCGCTGACGCGAACGTGAAAAAATTAAACGCAGGGATAGGCGCATTATTAAAAAATACGTACAAACTTGTAGGGACCGGCGTCCCCGACGGTCCTTAAACGAACGATTCGATATTATAAAGTGGCTACATTTGTGCGGTGTATATGTTGACAT
>JAFTKI010000062.1 GCA_017453335.1 Clostridia bacterium | reverse complement strand
GGTGGCATTTTCGCAAGAAAATGACGGAGGGATTGTCAAAAAAGCAAAATTTTAGTAAAAACAATCCCTCAGTCAGCTTCGCTGACAGCTCCCTTTACACTAGGGAGCCTTTCCCACAAAAATATTCTGCGCTGACTTTTGCTTTCTCTTCTGCCCATCGGCATAGCCTATTTTGAACCCCGCCACGGCGGGGTTTTCGTGATACAACAAAAACCGCCAAGTTTGCGTAAGGCGTGTTTAGCGGCTCATGCAAGCTCGGCGGTTCTGATCGGTAAAAGTTTTGAAAGGGGTGCGGGGGAAACTTTTAAAAAAGTTTCCCCCGCAAAACCACTTATGTTATACCTCAATATTTAGCAACGATGGCTTTCATGGCATCCATTTTCTTTTCCATATCGGCAACCAGCTTGAACTGCGTACGGGCGCGGTCAAGGTTATGATTTTCACGGTGGATACGGTAATAAACGTCACCGTTGATATGGTCGGCAAGGAATCTCATACCGTTTTCCAACGTCATCAGGATCACGGAGAACGGCATCAGCTCGCGCTCACGAGGCGTGACGCTCTCCCCTACTTCCTCCAAAAACGCCTTGGTAAAGGCCTCAAAATAGGTCAAGTCAAACTCGATTTTGGAAAGATCGGTCTCGTCCTCGGCACCCGTGGATGCGCCAAAGCGCAACGCATCGCCAAAATCGTACAGCATCGAGCCGGGCATCACCGTATCAAGATCGATCACGCATACAGGCTCGTTCGTTTCGGGATCCAGCATCACGTTGTTGAGCTTGGTATCGTTGTGCGTTACACGAAGCGGAACCGATCCATCGGCAATCGCATCGGTCACGCGGGTGACATAGTCGGCACGGGAAAGTACAAAATCGATCTCTGCCTTCACGGAATCGGCTCTGCCCGACGCATTTTTCGCCAAAGCTTCACGGAATTGGCGCAAACGGTTGCCTGTGTCGTGGAATTTCTCGATCGTTTCATGCAAGCTCTCGGCAGGGAAATCGGCAAGCATACGTTGGAACTTACCAAAGCCGTGTGCGGATGCGGCAAACAGCTCGGGCGTTTCCGCCTGATCGTAGCTCTTTGCACCCTCAATGAAATAATACATACGCCATGCGCCGCCCTCGGAATCGGTATAATACAGCTTACCGTCCACCGTGGGAACCACCGTCAGCACCTCGCGCATCGGATCTCCGCCTGCGGCAACAATCTTTTCGCGCAGATATGACGTTACAGCGGCGATATTCTCCATCACGTGCGCAGGATTTTTAAAGATCGAAGTATTGATTTTTTGCAGGATCGTGCGAGGCTCGGTATCCAGTACGTATGTTTCGTTAATATGTCCGTTTCCGTAGGGAGCAGTATCCACTTCCACCGCAAATTGCTTCAAAATTTCATTCAGATTCGACATAGTCTTGTCCTTTCGTCTGTTTAAGAATTTATTTTTTTGGAAATAATAAAAAAACTATTGAAATTCAAGTGAGTTTATGCTATGATTAAGTATGCAGTATAAATCAAATCTATAGATAAAGGAAGGTATCACAATGAAAATTATTCGTGTTGAAACTTACGAGCAGCTCAGCCACAAGGCAGCTAACATCATCGCCGCTCAGGTCACCATGAAGCCCAACAGCGTTCTCGGTCTTGCAACGGGTTCCTCTCCCGTTGGCATTTACAAGGATCTGATCGCACGCTACAACAACGGCGACCTTGATTTCTCCCGCGTGGTGTCCATCAACCTCGACGAGTACGTTGGACTGACCGGTAAGGACGACCAGAGCTACCGCTACTTTATGCAGGACAATTTCTTCGATCACATCAACATCTGCCCCGAGAACACCTTCGTTCCCAACGGCGTTGCTGCTGATCTGGATAAGGAATGCGCAGAGTACGACGCTCGCGTAGAAGCTTACGGCGGAATCGACCTGCAGCTTCTCGGCATCGGTCTGGACGGTCACATCGGCTTCAATGAACCCGACTCGGTATTCACCAAGCCCACTCACGTGATCGACCTGCACCCCTCCACCATCGAAGCAAACGCTCGCTTCTTCAACAGCGCAGACGAGGTTCCGAAGCAGGCGTTGACCATGGGTATGGGCAACATCATGCAGGCAAAGAAGATCGTTCTGGTTGCAAACGGCGCGGCAAAGAAGGCAGTTGTGGAAAAGGCTTTCAGCGGTCCCATCACTCCCGAGCTTCCCGCTTCGATCCTGCAGCTGCATCCCGATGTAACGGTGATCTTCAGCGAGCAATAAGATCTGATAATATTCTAAGGGACTGTTTCATGCAGTCCCTTTTTATTATACACCCTTATGGGCATTTTGTCAAATAAAATCACAAAAAAATAAAAAGAAAAGCAAAAAAAGCGAAAAAGCCCTTGACGAAAGCGCAAAGCTATGGTATGATATTGGTATCAACCAACCACAGATCAACAGGAAAGGATATCATGGAAGGCGACAGTAGCGACGGGAATCCCGCAAACGAACGTAAGCAATCGAATATTCGGGCAGGCCTAACTCAAGGAGGAGGATAGGTGTGCCTTTTTGTGTTTTCTTTTAAAAATGAATAAAATAAGGAGATGATAGATCTATAATGGACAGTACACAGATAACCTACATCGTAGTCATGGTAATATGCCTCTTGCTTTCGGCGTTCTTTTCCGCCACGGAAAAGGCGTTTACCTCGATGAATAAAACCCGTTTGAAAACGCACGCCGAGCAAGGCAAAAAGCGAGCTTCTCTCGCCTTGAAGCTTGGAGAAAAACAAGACCGCCTGCTTGCTACCGTCTACACCTGCAACACGGTGTCAAAGATCACACTTGCCGCATTCTCTACCCTGCTCTTCCTGTTGCTTCTGCCCAACTTCGGTGCGCTTGTGGGAGTTGCCGTTGCAGCCGCTGCAATGCTTCTGTTCGGTGAGATCACCCCGAAGGCACTGGCAAAGGAATTCCCCGAAAAATTCGCAATGTTTGCCGCTCCCCTGATGCAGCTTTTGGTCTGGATCCTGTTGCCCATCACCTGCTTTTTTGCGGGCTGGAAATTCTTGCTTTCCAAGATGTTCAAATCAAAGGAAGACAACAAAAGATCCCAAGAGGAGCTTTTGTTGCTGGTGGAGGAGGTTCAACAGGACGGTTCGATCGACCAGGACGAAAGCAGTCTGCTCAAAAACGTGATCGAATTTACCGACCTGAAGGCATCCGAAATTCTGACGCACCGCGTGGATATCGAGGGATTTTCCATCGACACGCCGAAAGCAGAGATCGCAAAGCGCTTTTCGGAAACAAAATTTTCGCGTCTTTTGGCGTATGAAGAGGATCTTGACCACATTGTCGGCGTTCTGCACCAAAAGGATTTTTACGCCGAAAACGGCATTACCGAGCGCGAGGTCTCCGAGCTGATCACCGAGCCCTTGTATATTCCCGAGGCAACCAAGATCAGTGACCTGCTCAAGCAGCTGCAAAGCAACCAGGCGCATCTGGCGGTGGTCGTGGGTGAATACGGCGAAACCGTTGGTATCGTCACAATGGAGGACATCCTTGAGGAGCTGGTGGGCGAGATCTGGGACGAGCATGACGAGGTGGTGGAGGTCTTCCACCAGATCGATGATACAACCTGTCGGATGGCGGGCGACGTGGAGCTTTCCGAATTCTGCGAGCGATTTGAGATCGAGCTTGATTCGACCAGCAGTACGCTCAACGGCTGGATCGCGGAACAGCTTTCCAAGATCGCCGAGGAAGGCGACAGCTTTGTATATCAAAACCTTTCGGTTACGGTTCTGGAAACCGATTCGCACCGCGCTTCCTTTGTGGAGGTCGTAGTCCTGCCCGAAGAGGTGGCAAAAGAGGATGCCGAAGAAGAATCCGACGACAAAAAAGAAGATTGAATTGGGTTGGGGGCTGTCTGAAAGACAGCCCCTTTTGTTGATACTGGGTTCACAATTATGGTGTATGATAAAGTCAGATCCTACAAGGAGGAGATACAATGTTTCAGATTTTGGTAGTTGAAGATGATAAAAACGTGCGCCGTTTGATGGAGACCGTTCTGACGCGCTACGGCTATGATCCGATTTCTGCGTGCGACGGCTACGAGGCGCTTGAGGTGCTGGACCGCAAGCACGTGGACTTGATCATTTTGGACGTGATGATGCCGCGCATGGACGGCTACGAATTCACAAACACCCTGCGTTCGGGCGGCTGTAACATTCCGATTCTGATGGTGACCGCGCGGGAAACGCAAAACGACAAAAAGCGCGGCTTTATCGTGGGAGCGGATGATTATATGGTCAAGCCCGTGGACGAGGAGGAAATGATTCTTCGCATCGCCGCGCTCCTGCGCCGCTCACAGATCGCGGGAGAGCGTAAGCTGACCGTTGGAAAGACCACACTGTTTTACGACGGCTTTTCGGTTCGCGTGGACAACGCCATGATGGAGCTGCCGCAAAAGGAATTCCTGCTCCTGTTTAAATTGCTCTCCTATCCCGGTAAGATCTTTACACGCCGTCAGTTGATGGACGAGATCTGGGACATGGACAGCGAAAGCGACGAGCGTACCGTTGACGTACATATCAGCCGCCTGCGCGACCGTTTCCGCGGGAACCCCGATTTTGAGATTCTGACGGTTCGGGGACTTGGCTACAAGGCTGTGATGATCAAATGAAACAAAAAAAGAATCTTTATCACGGCGCGGAGCTGATCGACCGCCCCGCCGAGGAGGTCTATCTCCTGCGCCATTCCCTGCGCTGGAGATTGACGCTGTTTGTTTTCTTCGTAACGCTGACCTCGGGATTGCTCACCGTTCTGATCGCGCTTTTGCTGATCATGGTTGCACCGTCCGCACCCGCGATCGCGCCGCTGATCTTCAATCCCATGTCCTTTTGTATTCTTCTGCTTGCGGTCTGCGCCATTTTCGGAACGCTGCTGGCGGGATTCTTCGGCAGATATTATCTGCGTCCGCTGAAACGGCTGAGCATTGCCACCAAGGAGGTCAAAAAAGGAAATTACAAGGTGCAGGTTACACAGATTGGAACCAAAGGCTCCGAAATGGGACAGTTGATCGACAATTTCAACGACATGGTGCGCGAATTGGACGGCATCGAGCTGTTCCGCAACGATTTTATCAACAATTTCTCGCACGAATTCAAAACGCCCATTGTTTCGATCCGAGGCTTTGCCAAGGAGCTGGAGCTGGACGATTTTGATCCCGAGAGACGGCGCGAATACGCCCACATCATTGCGGAGGAAGCCGACCGCCTTTCCAAGCTTGCCATCAACGTACTGGAGCTTTCCAAGCTGGAAAATCAGCAGATCGTCACCGACAAAACGCAGTTTTTTCTGGACGAACAGTTGCGTCAGTGCATTCTGTTGCACGAATCCGAATGGACGTCAAAGGAACTTGAGATCGATCCCGAGTTGGACGAGATCAAGTATTTTGGGAACGAGGAGCTTTTGTCGCATATCTGGAACAATTTGATCGGCAATGCAATCAAGTTTACGCCCAATCGCGGAACCGTTCGCGTTTCGATCTCCACAACCGACAGCACCGTGGTGGTTCGCATCTCCGACACGGGAATTGGTATGACCGAAGAGGTGCAAGCCCGTATTTTTGAAAAATTCTATCAAGGCGATCCCTCGCACCACAGAAGCGGTCACGGAATCGGACTGACCATGGCACAGCGTGCCGCCACCCTTGCAGGCGGTTCCATCTCTGTGGAAAGCTCCCCGGGTAACGGAAGCACCTTTACCGTTACGCTGCCAAGGGGTGAATAAGAAAAGATCAAATCCCCAAGTCGCACAATACGGCTTGGGGATTTTTGGGTTTGCCCCTACAAACAAATCCATAGCTCTGCGCACCAATTTGCGATTATTATACATCCCCTTGTAGAGCGATCAATGATCGCCCGTGTATAGATTTACGCACCAATTTTAAAATTTGCACAATCCTGTAGGGACCGGCGTCCTCGACGGTCCGTAAGGAAACGAATTTTGTTGACTTTTTAGAAAAATGATTCTTTGAAAACACCTCATCCACCGCTACGCGGTCCCCCTTCTCCTCAAGGAGAAGGCTCTCAAAGTTCTTGCCTTTGGTAAGGTTGTTTGGTGAGATCGTTCCTGATCCGGATGCGTTATGGGTAAAAAATAGACAAAAAAGCTCTTCAATTCCTTTCAAGCGGTTGATTCTCGAAAGCCTTCCACCGAGTGGAAGGCTTATATGATCGTGCAAATATTCAAGTTTGTGCAATAGAACATCCCGCGGGCGATCAATGATCGC
>JAFTKI010000014.1 GCA_017453335.1 Clostridia bacterium | reverse complement strand
GTCCTGTTCTGCCTGTTCAAAAGTTTTTGGGAGAAGGGGGGAACTTGTAAAAAATTCTGATGTGATAATGCCATCGGGGGATGTGCCTGGCTTAGCACTGCACGTCCCCGAGTTTGGGAGCGGCACTGCCGCTGGAGGGGGAGGAGGGTATTTTTTCAAAAATACCCTCCTCCCCCTCCATAAATCTCACTCCTTCACACAGATCAACTCTTTTGCGTAAGGCAGAGAGAGGATCCAGTCGCAAAGGGTATGCCATTCGGCAAGCTTGTGATAGCGACGGGCGTAGTAGATATTGATCAGATTTTCGTAATTCAGCGTAACGGTGCGCATTTGGTTAAAGGAGGAGGGCAGGAGCTGGATCATGTTGTGCCAAGCAGTCTTGTTGGTCTTATCCTCCACAAATTTGAGACGCTCAGACTCCAAAAAAGCGATCAGAGCATCCAGCGCGGCAAGTCCGCCTTCGTCCAGGCGGTCGTGCGAAAAATCGTCGCGGTCAAAGGCTTTCGCGTGGATCTTGTGCATGGTCGAGCAAGAATTTGCCACGGTTCCAACCTTGTAAGTATCAAACTCCTTCCACCAGTACAGCGGCGCGGTGATATCCACCGAAACAAAGATCTGGCGCAGAAACTTGCGGTGGTCGTTGCCGGCAGTCGCCAGACGGCGACCGAGATCCAGATCGTTGGCACCCAACACAAAATTACCGTTTTCGTCACGGTAGCTGTCGGATTTATCCCAGCTATTCATGGGATTGCGTGCGCCTCGAAAGGCGTTTTCCATATTCATCACAGAGGTGCGTTCCAGTTTAATCATACGTCTTTTTCCTTTGCTATAGATTCGATCAGAGCAATCAGCTCGGCGGGCGTGTGCGCGATCATAGTAGCACCGCGGTCACGCAAAAAACACTCGTCGCGGAAGCCCCACGACACGCCAACGTGCGCAAGTCCCGCATTTTTGGCGGTGAGAATGTCAACGTCACTGTCGCCAACCAGTAAACATTCCTCGGGAGTGACGCAGAGAGCGTCCAAAACGCTTTGTGTCAAGCGCGGATCGGGCTTTGTGGGACTTCCCCCGCCAACGCCGATCGCCGCTTCAAAGCAGTTTTCGGGCAGAATCTGACGGCACAGGCGTTTCACGAAAGCATCCTGCTTGTTGGAAAGCACGGCAATTTTGAGTCCCAGCCGATCGTGGAGATCGCAAATTGCCTCAATCACGCCGTCATACGCCCGATCGGTGTGGTGATAGACCTCGCCGTAAAGACGGTCGTAATCGGCAAGCACGCGCGTGACCAGCTCTTCATCGTTCTGCAGCTCCTTTGGCATCGCACGGCGGATCAGCATCCGCGCACCGTTGTTGATAAAGGTCAGCACCTCGGCATCGGTGTGCTGCGGATAGCCGTATTTTTCCATGGTCAGGTTAACACCCTCGCGGATCGCCGGAATGGTGTCGGCAATCGTACCGTCAAAATCAAAAATAATTGCCTTTAGCATTGTTTCCTCTTGTTTGTTGCACATTTTTGGAAGTGGGGAAACCCGCGAAAGGATTTCCCCACAAACCAAGATCATTCTTCGATTTTCTTGAAGTCTTCCTCGTCTACGATGCAGCCGAATTTTTCCTGGCAAGCAGGGCAGACCAGATTTTCGGGATCGGTTTCCTGGTTAAAGCAAACGATCTCGCCGCAGGAGGGGCAGGTGATCTCAAAGAACTCTTCATCGTCGAAGTCACAGCCGTCACAACCCTCGCAGTTGCCGTCACATTCCTCGTAATCGTCCTCGTCGTCCTCTTCTTCGTCTACCTCGTCCAGATAGTTCTCAACAGCCTCCAGGTCGTCGTCCAGCTCCTCAACGTAGTCGTTGAGATATTCCATATCGCCGTCGATTTCCTCGATGTCCTCGCGGATGTCAGCCAGCTCGTGCGTCATTTCGTCAACCAGATCCAACAGAGCTGCCAGAAGCTTGCCTTCCTTGGTGGACTTATCCAGCACCATACCGTCAGCCAAGCCCTTCAAATATACCGATTTTTCAACCAAACTCATCTTTTTTACCAACCTTTCTGAAGTTTAAAAAAGGGGAAACCTTGGCGCGCCAAGTCTTTCCCCATGATGGATCAAATTATGCTCTGGAGAGATACTCGCCGGTTCTGGTGTCGATCTTGAGCATATCGCCCACGTTGATGAAAAGCGGAACCTTGATCTCGGCACCGGTTTCCAGAGTTGCGGGCTTGAGCGTGTTGGTTGCAGTGTTTCCTGCAAAGCCGGGATCGGTGTCGGTAACCTCAAGCTCAACGAACGTGGGAGGCTCAACGCCAAATACGTTGCCCTTGTAGGAAATGATCTTGCACATCATTTCTTCCTTTACAAAGCGGAAGTTATCGCCAACCTTGTCGTGTGCGATCAAGGTCTCTTCCCAAGTCTCGGTGTCCATGAAGTGATACAGGTCACCGTCGTCGTAGGAATACTGCATGTCCTTTCTTTCAATATAAGCGTTCTCAAACTTATCGGTGGGGTTGAAGGTCTTTTCAATCACCGCGCCGGAGATCACGTTCTTCAGCTTCGTGCGAACGAATGCCGCACCCTTACCGGGCTTTACGTGCTGAAATTCAACAACCTGCAGAACATTGCCCTGTCCGTCGTCAAACGTAATTCCGTTCTTAAAATCACCTGCTACTACCATATTTACCTCCAAGAGTAATACTCAAATTTGCGCCGATTTTTATCTTCGGCTACATAGTTACCTATATTGTACACCAATTCGCCCCTTTTTGCAATAGGTTTTTGAAATTTTTTTAGCTACTTGGGACGCGTTTTTTTTGGGGATGCGTTTTTTTGTGGGGAATTTTAAAAAATTCCCCACTCCCCAAAACTTTTAAAGCAAAAGTTTTGAGTTATTTTTCGTGCAGTACGCTGTTCGTTTGTATAACAGCTTTTTTTCTTTTGCACCTAGACAGAACAGCAGCTCCCGCAAGAAACGGGGCCCCGAGCGTAACTGCAAGCAGTTACGCGGTGATATTTGTCCTGCGGACAAGTGATATTGCTGCGCAGTGATATATTCGCTTCGCAAATGTGATGTGTTCGCTTACGCGAATGTGAAAAAAGCAACCGCATGGATAGACGAACTATTTGAAAAATACGCACAAACTTGTAGGGACCGGAGACGGTCCAAAAACAACTTTTTATAAAACACCCCTTCAGCGTCTCATCCTGAGCGAAGCGCAGCGAGCCGAACTTTTGAGAGTTGAGCGAAGAGTAAAGCGAGCGAACGAGCAAAAGTGGCTTGTCGTAGACAAGACAGGATCCATTATAGAGTGTGGTTGGCTTTTTAAAGTAATAGTTCCTTCAACACCTCATCCGTCACTCGCAAGCTCGTGCCACCTTCTCCTCAAGGAGAAGGCTTTCATGAATCTTCCGCTTGAATGTTTTTTTAACTTCACTTACAAAAAGTTCAAAAAATTTAGTTTTCCAAGAGGAGAGGTACCCTTTTCTTGCCAAATGCAGGAACTTTGAGAGCCTTCTCCTTGAGGAGAAGGGGGACCGCAGCGGGGTTCCCCGAAACGAACTTGTGAGTTTTGGGGGTTCTCGCGTAAGCGGTGGATGAGGTGTAACGTTCCGCAGAAGACCATGGGTTTCCCTTACGATCATAGACAGGCGCACCGATTTGCGGTTACGC
>JAFTKI010000061.1 GCA_017453335.1 Clostridia bacterium | reverse complement strand
TTTGTACTTCTCTCTTGTTGTTCAATTTTCAAGGATCATTCGTCCCCTCGCTTTCGCGCGGCGACCTTGTTATTATACCACATTCATTCCGGCTTGTCAAGACCTTTTTCAAAAGTTTTTAAACTTTTTTCAAATTTCTTTTCACCACAATCCGCGGTATTTCGCTCCCCGCTCTCGCGGACAGCTTGCATATTATATCATATCCAAAAATATTTGTCAAGTATTTTTTTGATTTTTTTTAATTTTGTAAACAATGACAGCTTTTCGGAATAAAACCGATGCTTTCTTGCAACACTATCATCAAAACTACAGGAGGCGTGCCATGATAACCATTCTTTTCCGCACGCTCATCGTTTATTTTGCGCTGATCGTTACCATGCGTCTGATGGGCAAGCGGCAGATCGGCGAATTGGAGGTCACCGATCTGGTAACCACGCTGTTGCTCTCTGAAATCGCGTCTCTCCCGATCACCAATCACGAAATGCCCGTACTTTACGCGATCATTCCCATGGTTATTCTTCTGATTCTGGAAATGGGTTCTTCTCTGATCCTCGTTCACTTCCCGCGCTTACGGAATCTGGTCTCGGCAAAGCCCACCTTCAACATTCACAAGGGAAAGATACGTCCTCGCGCTTTGGATGCGTTGCGGATCTCCATTGACGAATTGATGAGTGAGATCCGCCAGCAAGGGTTGACCGACCTGACACAGGTGGAAACCGCCATTCTTGAAAAGAACGGGAAGCTGACCGTTCTCCCGAAAGCGGTGTATCAACCGCCCACCGCCAAGGATTTGGGGCTTTCGCCCAAAAGCGATTCCTTGATGCACATCGTCTGGCGCAACGGTGCCGTCAGTCCCATGGGACTGGAGCTGATCGGGAAAGACCGCGCCTGGCTGTTGCGGAAAATACAGAAGGAGGATATGAAGACCGAGGAGCTGCTTTGCATCATGGCAAACGAGGAAGGCCGCCTGATCCGAATCTCCAAAGAGGAAAAAACGAAAAAATGAAAAGCTTGATCCTATTGCTTTTGTTGACCGCGTGTCTTTTGTGCGGCACGGTTTGCAACGCCATATATATAAATGATGTTTCCAACTGTCTTCTTGGGGCGATCGAGGCACTGCCGCAGCCCGAATCTGACGACTGTATTGTACAGATTCGGGATCTGATCGGCTTTTGGGAAAGCAATATCGACACCGTTCGTCTTTCGGTCAGTTATACCGTTGCCGACCGTATCACCGAGCAAGCGGCAGTGCTTGAGGCGTGCGCTGTGTGCGGAGACCGTTTCGGGTTCTACTCCGCTCTGGAGCTTTTGCGTGATGCTGTGGAGGATATGCGGCGCTTGGAGCAGGTCTCGGTTGGAAATTTGCTGTAAAAAACCGAGAGAATCACAAAGATCCTCTCGGTGCTTTTGCAAAGAGATTATTCATCGTCGTCGGCGTCATCGGCAAAAACCTCTGCCACCGTCATTTTTTTATGCTCCACAGGCTTGGGAGTGATATCGCCCGCGCGCTTGAGGGCGATCTTGGTTGCCATCGGGCCAACCAGCTCATAGATCATCACCGCAAACAAAACGATGTTGCGCACCATCGAGCCCGTTTCGGCTCCCAGAAGATTTACCGCCAAAATCGACATTCCGATCGCAACACCCGCCTGCGGCAACAGCGTTACGCCGAGGTATTTCACGGTAGAGGGCGAGCACTTCATTGCCTGCGCGCTGAAGCGTGCGCCGAAATATTTACCAAGTGCGCGCGTGATGATGTATACCACGCCGATCAGAACCACGATCAAGCTTGTGAAGGCAGAGAAATCCAGCTCGGCACCGCTGATCACGAAGAACAGAACAAAAATGGGCATCGTCCACTTGTCGGTCTTTTCCATCAGCTCCTCTGCCGAATCGCAGATATTGCAGAACAGCGTTCCCAGCATCATGCACACCAAAAGGCTGGAGAAGCCGATCTTCAAGCCGTTATCAAATTCGTAATGCAGCATCGAAAGCGCGATGGTGAGCAGAACGAAGGTGATCGAGATACACAAGCGCTTACTGTTGGATTTGAAGAGGTTTTCCACAAAGGAGAAGATAACTCCGACCAGTGAGCCGAGAGCCAACGACAAAACGATCTCCAAAACGGGGTTGACCACGACCGAGATCATACTGATGCTGCCACCTGCCTCCAAAGCCTGCGCAACACCGATCGATGCCGCAAAGCAGATCAAGCCCACCGCGTCATCCAGCGCAACGATGGGAAGAAGCAAACTGGTCAGCGGTCCCTTTGCCTTATACTGCTTAACAACCATCAAGGTTGCCGCGGGTGCGGTTGCGGTTGCGATTGCGCCCAGCGTGATGCAAACCGACAGGGGAAGGACCTCCTCACCCAAAGCAAAATGCAAGCCGATCAGAGCAGCGTCCACCACGATCATGGCAAACACGGCTTGGAAAATACCGATCACGGTTGCTTGTTTACCCGTTTTACGGAGCGAGGACAGCTTGAATTCGGTACCGATTGCAAAAGCGATGAAGCCCAATGCGACCTGCTGTACGATGGTTGCCATGCTTTCCATCGATTCGGCACTTACAAACAGTCCCGTAACGCCAAGCGAACCCAGACAAGACGGGCCGAGCACGATTCCCGCCAACAAATATCCCGTTACGGCAGGCAGGCCGAGCGGCTTGACGATTCTTGACATAAACAAGCCGCCAAACAACCCAAGTGCCAGGGTAAACAGGATCTTAAACTCTGCTGATACGATCATATAATAACACCTTCCCATTTTTAAGTTTTATTCACATACGCCCAATTATACCCCTTTTCCCCATCAATGTCAAGCCTATAAATTCATAAAAAATCCTGTTTTTTACAAAAATCCCTGTTGATTGTGAACCATTCCGAGGTGCTACGATGAAAATTCTGCTTTTGACCGACCGCATGGAGGCGGGCGGTGCCGAAACACATCTTGTGCAGCTTGCAAAAGACCTGCAGAAAAAGCAACACGATGTGTTGCTTTGGTGCTCGGGAGGCAGACTTGCCAAAGCGTTGGAGCAGGAGGGCATCCGCTGCATTTTACAACCGCCTCCCACGCACAATCCCCTCGCCCTGTTTTTTCGCAGGCAAAGGTTGATCCGATTGATCAAAAAAGAGCGGATCAAGGTGCTTCACGCCCACACACGGCTGACCGCTCAGCTCATACGCGGATTGCAAAGGCTCGGCTGTGCCGAGATCGTGACAGTCCACGCGCAATTTTACGCCAACGCATTGCTTTCCCGTATTTCTTATTGGGGACAGGCAACGATTGCTGTCAGCGAGGATCTGCGCGAGTACGTTGCAAATACCTACCGCCTTTCCGCAAGGCAGATCACCGTGATCCCCAACGGCATCGACTGTCACCGCTATGCACCAAAAAAAAGAACGCACAGCGGGATCCGTCTTCTGTTTGCCAGCCGTCTGGACACCGATTGCTCCCACGGTGCCGATCTTTTGTGCCGTCTTGCCCCAAGGCTTTGTTCTCTTTATCCAGATCTGCAGATTACGATCGCGGGCGGCGGCAGTGAATATCCGCGCATCTCGGCTGTCGCGCAATCGGTCAACCGCGCGCTCGGGCGCGCGTGTCTGAAACTCCTTGGCTGGGTGGACGATATGGCAAGCCTTTTGCGAGGACAGGATATTTTCGTGGGCGTATCGCGCGCCGCCATGGAAGCCGCCGCCTCGGGGTGTGCGGTGATCTTGTGCGGAAACGAGGGCTATCTCGGTATTCTTGACGAGTCAACCCTTGCATCCGCCTCCCTCACCAATTTCTGTGCGCGCGGAGAGCCGATTCCCGATGCCGATCGGCTTTTTCTTGATCTTTGTACACTGATCAACGATCCCTCTCTGCGGCAGTGCTCCGCCGCGGCAGGGATGTCATACGTTCGGCAATTTCTCGATTCCGAAGTACTTTGCTGCAAGACCGAACAGATCTACCGTCAAGCTCTGCCCCGAAAAAAAAGATGCCGCCTTACCGTTGGCGGTTACTTCGGCTGTGGGAATCTCGGGGACGATGCCATTCTGCAAGGACTTCTGCACGAGATAGATACCTGTCATCCCACGCTGTTGCCCACCGTTCTCTCGGGAAGCGCATTCCGTGACCGCAAACAGCTCGGCGTGCCGACCGTACAGCGCAAATATCCCGTTTCGGTAGCGTACGCGATCCTGCGCTCCCGTCTTTTTTTGCTGGGCGGCGGCTCGCTTTTGCAAAACAGGACGGGAAATCTGTCGCTTGCCTACTATCTGGGGCTTTTGCGGCTCTCTCACCTGTTCCATCGGAAGACCGCTCTCTATGCGTGCGGCATCGGGCCGCTTTTGGGCGAATCTGCCACCGATCGGGTTAAAAAAGCCTTGCGCTCGGTTTCTCACATCGGGTTGCGTGACGAACGGTCCCATGCTCTGTTGCGCTCGCTTGATATCTCCGAGGAAAGGCTATCCGTCGGTGCCGATGCTTGCTTTTTGCTCCCGCTCCCTCCGACGAGCCTTTCCCTCTATTTGCGCAAAAAGGCGTCCATCCCGCAAAACGCGCGGTTGTTGGGTATCGTTTTGCGATCGACCGAGAACGATACCCCTCTTCTCTCTGCCATTACGGCAATCTGTCGATCTCACGGTCTCTTGCCGATTGTTCTGACACTCGACAGCAAGCATGACAAGATCATATCCGACCGCGCCGCCCGTGACCTCCATGCCCCTTGTATTACCCCAAGCGATCCGCAAGCCGCACTTGCTTGGTTGTCGTCGTGCCAAGCGGTTCTCTCCATGCGCCTGCACGGAATGTTGCTTGCCGCGCGTGTCGGTACTCCCGCGCTTGGAGTATGCACCGATTCCCATGACGAAAAAATGCCCGCCTTTGCGCGAGCCTCATGCCTCCCATGCCTGCCGCTTTCCTCTCTTTCCGAAAAGGCCGTCACCAATTCCCTGACCGATCTGATCCTTGCCGCCGACACCATCCGTCCCCGATTGCTCTCTCTTGCCCGCGAAATGCAAAAAAATGCCCAAAAAGACCTTGCAAAGCTCCTGCAAATCGTTTATAATAAAGGTAAGAAATCACCCTCGGATGCCGCATGTCGGCAAGGAAAGGAAACGATATGAAAAACGCACAGCTTGCCGACCTGCTTCGGCCCACCGATCTCGACGGCATCGTTGGACAAGAGCATCTGTTTGGAGAACGCGGCGTGGTGCGCCGTATGCTCGCAGGCGGAAGAATTACCAATATGATCTTTTACGGCCCTCCCGGCACAGGAAAAACCACCGCGGCATCGGTGATCGCCAAGCTGTCGGGGATGCACTTTTGCAAGCTCATCGCCACCTCGGCATCGCTCTCCGATGTCAAGGCGGTGATCAGCGAAACCGACACCATGTTCGGTGCGGGCGGCGTTCTGCTTTATCTTGACGAGATCCAATACTTCAACCGCAAGCAACAGCAATCGCTTCTGGAATACATGGAGGACGGCCGCATCACGCTGATCGCCTCCACCACCGAAAATCCTCATTTTTACGTTTACAACGCGATTCTCTCGCGTTCCTCGCTATTTGAGTTCAAGCCCGTCTCCCCTGCGGCAATGCGCCCCGTTCTC
Source organism: Clostridia bacterium (assembly GCA_017453335.1). The sequence goes on along the minus strand of JAFTKI010000061.1, from coordinate 18,165 downwards.
CGCCGCGCACTTGCCTACCTCAACGAAGAAAACGGTCTTTCCAAAACCGCCTCGGAAGAGCTTTGCGACTATGTCAGCCGCGCCGCAAAAGGAGACGTGCGCCATTCGATCGTTCTGTTTGAGAACGCCTACCACGCCGCCGATACCGAAATTTTGCGTGAACACGTTGACAGCTTCGATACCTCCGTATCGGGCTTTAATGACGATACCCACTACGATCTGCTTTCCTGCTTGCAGAAATCGATCCGCGGCTCCGATCCCGATGCGGCTGTTTTCTATCTGGCAAAGCTGCTCTCCTTTGGAGAGCTTCTCTCCGCCTGCCGTCGCCTGCAGGTCATCGCCTCCGAGGACATCGGCCCCGCCTATCCGCTTGCCGCCGCCGTCACGCGCGCCTGCTGCGAATCGGCAAAGGAGCTGGGTATGCCCGAAGCGCAGATTCCCTTGGCACACGCCGCGATCCTGCTTGCCACCGCGCCCAAATCCAACGCCGCCGAGGTTGCTATCCAAGCCGCTATGGCAGACGTAAAGGCAGGCAAGGGCATCGAAGTCCCCACCCACCTGCAAAGCCCGCTCTTCAAGGGCTACCTCTACCCCCACGACTACGAAAATCATTACGTCAAGCAACAGTACCTCCCCTCCGATCTTCTCGGCAAAACCTACTATACCCCCGGTCCCAACAAGACCGAGCAAGCCGCCGCCGAGTATTGGAAAAAGATCAAAGGGTGAGGGGGACGCGGTGTTTTTGTGGAAACTTTTGAAAAAGTTTCCACACCTTCAAAACTTTTAAACAAAAGAAAAAGGATGTATAGGGTGCGGTACGCTGTTCGTTTGTGAAACAGAGTTTGAACAATGTACGCAGACAGAACAATAGCTCCCGCAAGAAACGGGGCCCCTGCCCCTTTTTCTCACCAATAGTAGAAACGCATGAACAGGCGCACTATTTGAAAAATACGCGCGACCCTTGTAGGGACCGGCGTCCTCGACGGTCCTAAAGCCACCAAGCTTTGCTTTGTTCATGTCATCATACGCACCAAAAGTAGGTAGCCATTTTATATCATCAAATTCGTTCGTTTTAGGACCGTCGAGGACGCCGGTCCCTACAGATTTTTGCAAATTTAAAGAATCTGTACCTTGTTCCACAGTGATTTAACCCTTAAAAGGAGACTCAATGACCAAAAAAACACGGGCAGGACGCTCTATTCTCTGCCTTTTTCTGATACTCTGCACCCTGTTTCCCACAGGTTGCGTAAACTTACAGCTTGCCGATCAAGTGCCGAACGAAAACGAAGAAACCAAACCGCCAAAGGAAGAGCTGCAGGGCGAGCTGTTGCCCTCTCCCGACGTGCTGCTTTACGGAAAAACCATTGCAAGCGGAACCGTCCTTTATGCATATGAGCAGCTGGAAGAGTCGATCGCACGAACGATTCCTGCATCCACGATCTATTTTGACCGCGAAAAGCAGGTGACCGAAGAGGATCTGAAAACTGCCGCGAGGCTTTTCACCTCCGACCGTCCCGATTGTTTTTGGTTCCAGAAAAATTACACCTTCACCACGATTGAAAACATCGTGATCGAATGTCAGCCAACCTACAACTTCACGGGTGACAAACTGGAAGCGGCGCGCGAAGAGCTGGAAACGGCTGTAGATTCTTTTCTCACGGCGCTGCCCGAAGGTCAGGAACCCTATCAAATCGCGCTGTCCCTGCATGACGCGCTTGCAAAGCACGTGAAATACGAAAAGGTGGGATATCACCAGACCGCCTACGGTGCGCTGGTGGACGAAAAAGCCGTTTGCGCAGGCTATGCCGCCGCATATCAGCTTTTGTTGCAACGCGCGGGAATTCCCTCATATACCGTGACGGGTACCGCGATCGATCCCTCAGACGCGCTTAGCACCGAGCCTGTTGCACACGCATGGAACGCCGTTTGGCTGTCCGACGGTGAGTGTGTATTCACTGACGTCACGTGGGACGATGCGTTGGACTATACCTACCATTATTACTTTAACCTCTCCTTCGAAGAAATGGAGCAGGATCATGTTACCGATACAGCCTACTTCGAACCGATTTCCTGTAATCACAACACCTACAGTTATTTTGATCGCACCCTTTCAGTGAACGTGGACGATACCGCCACAGCATCCCGGCTTGCTCCGCTGTTCCGCAAAAGAGTCGATGCACCGGGATATGAGGCAGTCCTTTACTACACCGGCAAAGCAGACTTTTCAAATTGGTTTCGTCCTTTAGCCTCCAGCCTCCTCTGGCATATCAAACACGGTACAGGAAATGCATCCTGCACTTCCCGTTGGATAAGCAAAGGTCACGAATACTATGTCGTACTCATCCCTAATTAGCAATCACCAAAAACAAAAAATCGCCGAATGAAAGAGACGCGTGTTCAGCGCGTCTCTTTCATTCGGCGATTCTTCTTAAAAAGTTCTTGAGGGGGTGCGGGGGAACTTCTTTTTTAAGAAGCTCCCCCGCAAAAAATATTCTAATCCTTAAAACTTCCCGCCGCCGTTGGCGTAAATAGCGGCAATGATCTCATGCACGCGCATGGTGTTTTTGCCGTTTACGGGAGGCTCGGTATTGTTGATCACGGCATCAGAGAATGCCTCGATCTCCTTGGTATACATATTACCAAAGGTCACCTCCAGCTTCAAGGGTTCAACAAGACTGCGGTTTTGCTGTGCGTCATAGCCTGTGCTGTCGTTGGCAACCAAAACCTCAACCGAACCGCCTTCCTCCTGAGAAAGCGTACCGACCGCAACCATGCTGCCCTTGGTTCCGTAGAATTCCAGAGGACATTTTGCCGCCGCGTCGGGGATGTTGAAGTTGCTGTCAACCATCGCCAAGGCACCGTTGCTCATCTTCATGATGATCATCGAGGAATCGTCAACCGAGTAATTGAAGGTCTGATTCTGCGCATAGCCCTTGCATTCAACCGCTTCCAGTCCCGAAATATACTGCAACAGATCGATGCAGTGAACCCCCAGATCCACCATGGCACCGCCGCCGCTCTTGGTTTTATCCTGGCGCCAGCAGTTTTCGATCTCGGGATACCAGCAGGTGAACTGTGCGCGCATCGAAACGATATCACCGATCAGTCCGTCTGCGATCACCTTTTTCATTGCCTGGTGGTAAGCGTGGTAGCGCATCATAAAGCCGATACCCAGCTTCACGCCCTCCGCCTCACAAGCGGCAACGATCTCGCGCGAGTCTTCAATGGAGAGGCCGATCGGCTTTTCCAAAAGAATGTGCTTTTTCGCCTTTGCGGCAGCGATCGCTTGCTCCTTGTGACAGAATACGGGAGAGGCGATGTAAACAACGTCAACCTCCTTCAGAGCCAAAACGTCTTCCATCTTGGTGAAGGCATACTTTGCACCGTATTTTTCCTGACAGCGAGCCGCCGCCTCGGGATTTGCATCCATCACGGCATAAGGCTCGGCGTTGGAAGCCAGCATCATGCCGGGCAGGGTTCTGCGGTCGGCAATACCGCCGCAGCCAATGATACCCCATTTCAATTTCATAATCGGCACCTCGGATTATTCGCCGCGCTGCATTTCTGCAACAGCCTCAAGAACCGCGTCAGCCATGTACTTGAGCTGGTCATCACTCAGACCGTACAGAGGCAGGTGCGTGAAGCGCTTGTAGAATACTTCCTCGCAAACAGGGCAGGTCTTTGCGATCTCGTCTGCGTTGTAGCCCATGTCCTGAACGATCTGGAAGCGATAGAGAGGGCCGAAGTGAGGAATGTTGGTAACACTCTTTTCCTCGAGCTTCTTCTTAAGAGTCTGAACATCTCCGCCTGCCTTCGCGGGATCGATCTGCAACAGGTACAGATGGAAGGTGGGCTTGATATTTTCGTTGCCGAGATCCTGCGGAATGATTGCATCGTTCTCAGCGAAACGGCTGTTGAGGTAAGCGGCTGCACGGCGGCGCTCTGCGATGATCTCCTCGTTACGGGCGATCTGCAGCTTCAGTCCAAGTCCCTGGATCTCGGTGGTGGAATAGTTTCCTGCAACGAAGGGCTTTTCCTTACCGGGAATGGGAGTGATGTTGTAGAGCCAGTTCTTGATCGGCTTGGTGAAATCCAGGCCGAGGAAGCGAGCGCGCTTCATTTCGGGAGCAAAGCCGGGTACGTTGGTGGTTGCGATACCGCCCTCACCGAAGGAGGTGATGTTCTTTACTTCGTGGAAGCTGAATGCCGCGAAATCACCGATGGTACCGATCTTTCTGCCGTTGTACATTGCGCCGAATGCGTGAGCGGCATCCTCCAGCACGATGATGTTGTGCTTCTTTGCCAGCTCCATGATGGGATCGAGGTCAACGGGGTAACCGCCGATGTGTACGGGAACGATCATCTTGGTCTTGGGAGTGATCTTTCTTGCCACGTCTGCGGGATCCATGTTGATGGTGCGGGGATCAACGTCTGCAAACACCAGCTTTGCGCCAACAGCCAAGGGGTACGCCATGGTTGCCACGAAGGTGATCGCGGGAACGATAACCTCATCACCGGGCTGCAGATTTGCATACTTGTATGCAATTTCAAAGCCCGAGGTTGCGTTGGTTACGAAGGTGCTGGACTCGGTGCCAAGGTATGCGTTGCATGCCTCCTCTGCTGCCTCAACCTGAGAAGCCAGAGAGAGCTTGCCGGGAGGGGTTGCGATATCGGAGAGCTTCTTTACCTGCTCCCAAACAGCAGCGATCGCCTGATCGTACTCGGGGCCCTCGCCCTGCATCAGAAAGCGGATGATCTCCATCAGGTCAGCGGCGTTGTAGTTTTCGCCAACTGCAGCCCACGGTACCTTGGTAGCACCGGTATTATAACGAAAGTCAGTAGATTTTCCCATTTTAGTATCCTCCTAAAATCAATCTTGAATTTTTGTTTTTGGGATCAGTTGCACTCTGCAACCAGCGGACCTGCCAGTTCCTTGAGGTAGAACAGCTTGCCGGGGAGAGTGGGCATAAAGGTAGAGGTCACGTTCATGTCGGGACCGTAGTGAAGCGTGGTCAGGAAGCTCATGCCCTGCCAGCCCATGCCGCGTCCGAGAACACCGTCACAGCCGCCGATGATGTAGTCAGCCTGCAGGAAAAGGCCGGGACCGATGGTATTTGCCGAGCAAGGAACCAGGGTGGTACGGCTCTTGAAGCTGGTCAGAGCGTTCTGCTCGATGGTCAGAGGATGGAGCTTTGCGCCAATGCGGTAGCAAGCAGCCTTCCACTCGTCAACGGTTGCATAATCATCGGCAAACTGGGGCTCCCAGAATGCGATGTGGCACATTCTTCCGATACCGAATACCAGGATCAGCTTTGCGCCCTCTGCCTTCAGTGCGGCGATCTTTGCGGGATAGGTGGGAAGATTGTCCTTGGTTGCGAAGTTGCGCTGTGCTTCGGGAACAGTCTTGTTAAGCTTTCCGAAGAACGCCTGCTTCATGCTGAACTCGAAGGATGCGGGGTTGGTGTTGGGAAGGGTGTTACCCTCGGCATCAGCCCACTCGTCCATGTTGAAGGTGTAAACGTGAGAGCAATCAACATCCCAGTTGTTCAGGAAGTATGCCGCCCACTTGTACATACCCATAGGACCTACGGGCAGGATCATTGCCAGCTTCTCGCCTCTGTCTGCAGCGTTCTTGATCTGCATAGCGATCTCGTGTCCCATCAGGGTGTCGAACTCGTAAATGTTCTCACACTCTACGGGATTGAAATCCTTGTGCCAGAAGTCCTCGCGTGCCACGCCCTTGTCGCAGCACTCGTCCATCTTTTTCAGATCCCATCCGCGGGGATAGAAGCCTTCCAGAAGGCTTCCCTTAACGGTACTCATAAAATCCATGATATAGTCCTCGCTTTCTCTATTTCAAATTTTTTAATCAACTTACTTTAAGCCTTGCCCGAGCTTCCGAAGAGCTGCATCTTGCCCTGTACCACTTTCTTAACGGCGTTCTTTGCATCGTCAAACAGAATTTCGTGGTTGGCACTTGCCAGATACGCCTCGCGTGCCGCGATGCACATCTCGGTGCAGATATTGATCTTGCGGATACCGTTTGCAATGGTGTTGCGGAAATCGTCATCCGAAAGTCCGCTTCCGCCGTGAAGCACCAGGGGCTTCTCGCTGACCGCGTAGATCTCAGCCAAACGGTTGATATCCAGCACGGGCTTCTTCTTGTATTTGCCGTGTGCGGTACCGATCGCAACAGCCAGCGCGTCGATCTCTGCGCGGCGGTTGAAGTCGATGACCTGATCCACACGGGTGTACATTTCCTCAATGCCGTCGTCGGTGCCGCCTTCACCGCCGCCAACGTGGCCAAGCTCTGCCTCAACGCTCACGCCCTTTGCGTGCGCCATGCGGCTGATCTCCAAGGAATTTTTGATGTTTTCCTCGTAAGGAAGTGCGCTGCCGTCATACATAACCGAAGAAAAGCCTGCGTCCACTGCCGCCTTGATCTTGTCAAAGCTCACGCCGTGGTCGAAGTGCAGACAAACCGGAACGGTTGCCTTCTTCGCAATATCGTTCATGATCAGAGCGGCATACTCAAAGGGGATCAAGGGCAGATGCACCTCGGCAACGCCAAGGATCAAGGGGCTTCTTTCCTCTTCAGCCGCCTCGATGATACCTCTTGCCATCTCCAGGTTGAGCATGTTAAAGAGACCAACGCCGTATTTTCTTTCCTCGGCGTCCTTCAAAATCTCACTCAATGTAACCAGCATTTTCAGATTCCTCCAAACTCTTTCATTTTTTCATACGTTTCTTCATAGCTGCGCGTGCCTGCGGTCGCTCCCTTGGCGGTCACGCAAAGCGCACCCACCGTGTTTGCGAAATTCACGCAGAACGAAGCATCCTTATCGCGCGCATAAGCGGCAAGGAAGCCCGAGCAAAAGCTGTCGCCCGCGCCCGTGGTGTCCACACGCTTGACGTTTCCGAGTGCGGGGAAGATTCTTCCCTTCTCCTCGCCCGCAAGACGCAGATACGCGCCCTTTTTGCCAAGCTTGATCACCACGTTCTTCACGCCCTTTTGCATAAAGACGTCGGCAATCGCATCGGGATCCTCACATCCCGCAATGCGCACCGCCTCGTCGATGCTGGGCATGAAATAATCGATGTAAGGCATATTGCAATCCAAAAGCTCGCCCCAGCGGCCCTTGGCATCCCAACAAACGTCCAGGAAGGTGGTCTTTCCCATCTCCTTACATTTTTTAAGGAAATCGGCAGTCTCCTGTCCGTCAAAGCGGTCCATCAGGAAGGAGCCCGTAACGAAGACCATATCGCACTCGTCCAGCACGCTCCAGTCGATATCATTGATCGAAAGAACTGCGTTGGTACCCACACAATGCAGGAAGGAGCGCTCGCCGCCCGGCTCCAGCATCACAAGAGATACCGAGGTCTGGGTGTTCTCATCGGTCTTCAGACCGCGCGTATCCACGCCCGCCTTATCAAGACACTGCTTGAGATATGCGCCGAACATATCGTCGCCAACCTTTCCCAGCATCTTGGCATCCACGCCCATTTTGCGCAGATTGATCGATGCGGTCATTGCATTTCCGCCGTTGTGCAGAGTGACCGAATTGACACGCATCAACTCTCCCGGCGCGGGATAGGAAGCAACGGGATCTGCCATTACGTCGGCAACCAGAATTCCGACACAGGCTACTTTTTTCATGGTAGCAATCTCCTTGTGGTGACCTTAGGCCATACCAGCTCCTGGCAGAATGCCTCAGCGTACTGTACGCCGCACTGAATGCCGCGGAAGCGCGAGCAGGTGCGTACAAACTCGGCAAAGTCGATGTGGTCGTGGTCACGCATCCACTTGAGCTGGCTCTCATGGCACTCCAGCATTTCGATCTTCAGGTCGATCTTATCCGAAATGTCAACAAACTCGGTGGGAACGAAATTGAGTCCCGCAAGATTGTCCATATAGAAGATCGGAACCACTGCGGTCTTGCCGCCGTTACCGTACTGGGGACAGCTTGCCACGAAGGACGCGTCAAACACCAGCTTGGAGACCTCTCTGTGGTCGGGCATATAATCGTTGGGGCCGTGGGTGATGATAAAATCGGGCTTCACGTCACGGATCAGATCGGCAATTTTGTCTCTCTGCTCCACCGAGCAACCGTTGGGCAACAGGTCGCCAACGTCCATCGTAACCACCTCGATACCTGCCAAAGCACCCGCACGTCTTGCCTCCTCGCGGCGCATCAGACGAAGCTCATCGGGCTTGATGATCTCGTGTCCCATGTTGCCGTTTGCCACGTGGCAGACCACAACGCGGTCACCTCTGTCCACACATTTAGCAAGAGTTCCGCAACAAGAAATTTCGATGTCATCGGGATGACATCCGATTGCAAGTACATTCATAGTTTAACCTCCTGTAATCTCTTGACATTATTACAGTTATATGATACAATATTTTTAGCCGATTGTATTTATCATAGATTACGAATTATTTATCATTTCTTCCGCAGAGAGGTATTTATGGCGTTCACACTGCAACCGATCCAACGCGAGATTGAGATCGAAGGCTTTCACAGCATCTATTACTTTGAGTTTGGAAAGAATTTTTCCCATCCCCCCGAAAAGCACGATTTTTGGGAAATGGTATACGTGGACAGCGGCGAGATCAACGCCGTGACCGATGGGCTGGGGCGAACGCTTTCCCAAGGGCAGGTCATTTTTCACCGCCCGATGGAGGTACACGCGCACGTTTCCAACCTCATCGATCCCAACAATATGCTTGTCATTTCGTTCTCTTCAAGCAGTCCCGCCATGGAATTTTTTGATAAAAAAACCTTCACGCTGGGCAAAACCGAAAAAACGCTTCTGACGCTGTTTCTCAAGGAGGCGCGCGTGGCGCTGGGAAGGATCCCAGACGACTACCACGACAAGCTTCCACTTAACTTTTCTTCCGCGCCGCGAGGCTCCTTTCAATTGCTGGAGTGTTACCTGACCGAATTTCTGTTGGTGCTTTTGCGCGGCGGCGACGAGAGCGGAAGCTCCATTTTGCGCAGTGAAAACTCCCGAGCCTTGGGACAAAGCTCGCTGATCGAGCTGATCATCGCATATCTGGAGGAAAATGTGAGGGGAGACATCACGCTGTCGGATATCTGCACACGGTTTTTCATCGGAAAGACCCAGCTCTGCCGCCTGTTTGACGAGCACGTTGGCAAAAGCCCGATGGAGTATTTCGGAGGCTTGAAGATCAAGGAGGCAAAAAAGCTGCTCCGACAGGAGGATCTGTCGGTCAGCCGCATTTCGGATATGCTGTCCTATTCCTCGATCCACAATTTCTCGCGCTCCTTCAAAAAATCGGTAGGCATCTCGCCCACCGATTATCGGAAAAAGATCAACGATTCGATTTGAAAATATGCTCATAAAAGGCGCGCCGACAAAGGCATTAGCACTGTCAAATTGCCGAAAGTTTTGATCAAACTTTTTCAAAAGTTTGCGAGGGCAAGGGCGAGTAGCCCTTGGCGCGCTCCGCAGAGCGCGAAACTCCCCTAAAAGGCGTTTCTTTTTGTTAACTTTTTCTTTGCGCCTGCGGTGTCAAAGAAAAAGTGGATAACAAATTTGTGCTATTTATCAAACCGTCGTTTTTGCAATACGATTTATCAGTAATCAACAAGGCACGCCTTACGGCGTGCCTTGTTTTTTTGGTACAACTACACGATCGGTTCGGCATCTGCATCCGAATCAACGATAGAATAGCGGTTGAACTGAAACACGGTCGCATCGCTACGGTTATTCCAATCCCAGTTCCCATTTTCATCCGCGTTTTGCACTTGGGTGTAATACACCGTGTAAACGTATTCGGCAGATACATTGTGCCATTTATATTTAGTCTTTCCGTTTTCATTTTCTTCTGTTTGCTTGGGCAACCGGATCAGGCTTGCTTCAAAATGCTCAATCGTTTTCTCAACCGCCGCCTCATAATCGTCATACGTTTCAAAGTCCTTGGAATTTACAGTAAAGCTTGCCAAAAAGAGCTTATCGCTGTTATTCATATAGGTCACGTGCATAATCCCCGATATTCCCAAAAACGTCAGCTCATATTCCTCCGAATTCCACTCCTCGAGCAGAGTTGTGGGTGTTCCGTACAACGCTCGCACATCCTCCTTGCGCGTGCTTTCGTCAAAGCCTTGAAAATGGATCGGAGAACCCACAGCGGGGATGTGTTCCTTTGTTCCGTCTTCCTCTGCAGAGGGGCTGTTTTCTTTTGCTCCGCCATCATCCGCAGACGGGGATTGATCGCTTGCGGGTGATTCATCCCAGCAAGCAGAAAAAGAAAACAAACAAACCAATGACAGGATCAGGCAAATTATTTTTTTCATATATGGTTAACCCCCACTTTCTCTATCAAGCGTAAAATAAAAAACGTTTAATAATTGATATATCCGTCCTTGAAAAACATTCGGACAACCTTTTTCCCAAATTTTTTCGGATTGCGACCTACAATGATCGTTCCCGCAGTCCAACCTCCAAATATCAGCGCAAACAGCGCCGACAGGAGAAGGAAGTTCTTCGTGCTCTCTTCTCTATCCCAGCGGTTGTACTCCTCAAAGCTGATCAGGTAGGATTCCCCAACGGCAAGCGCTTGAATCGAATGGTACGGCTCCTCTTCATCGGGAGTCACTTCCAGCGAGTAGACTGTAACAACCGTTTTTCCGTCACACACCGCTCTGATCTCCTCTGGGTCGAAGCCCTTCCCCGTAGAAGTGAGCTTATAGAGCCGATCATCCGAAGTCTTTAGAACAATGTCCCCTTCCGTCTCGGAATAGGACACAAAAGAGACCTGCTGTTTGATCGTGTTTTCTGCCGTGCTCAGATGAAAGAACGTGTAATACGTCATCACGGAGACAAAAACAAGCAACAAAGCTCCCATCAAAGCAAAAAGAAAATAGAATTCTTCCGGTTTTTTCACGTGTCCGTTGAAAATATCCTTTTTCGGAAGTTTTTTGGGCAACACTTGCCCGTTGTGGATCGTCCGATACCGCTTTTTCACGTGCGAAATAAAATCCGGACCGCCAACCGAAAGCGCATCGACCGTAACTCTCTTTTTTCCAAGGTAGAGATACGTTTCCTTGGGATTTTCCCGAATTGCAGTCACTTGGTCGTAGGTAAATTTCCGTTTGATCCCGAAAAAGCTTTTGGCAACAAAGCCCTCTTCATCGTAGGAGATCCTGCAGTTCAGGAATGCAATCACAAAAGCCACACCGAGCAGGGAAGAGGCAAGAAAAAGGAGCGGAAACCAAATTGACGAGTCGGAAAAAGATGTGATCAGCGTGGGAACCAAAAACAGGATGGTCGTGAATATCCCCAATCCCGCGAAAAATTTCGGCAGGTACACTTTTCCCGTTTCCACCTTTTGCCGCTGTCCGAAAAAGGCAAAAAGACCTCTTACAACGATCAATATGATCAACAGAACCAACGCGCGAATGACGTGTTTCACACAAAGCCCTCCTTTTCGTTTGTTTTAAACCGAGATCTCAGATCTGCGCCGCCTTTTTATTACTGCAGTTTGCCGTGATGTTGGAAAAATACGTACCGAGCGCGCGGACATCCGCGCACAGGACACGCGGTTTAAATCTTCATAAAATAAGGTCCGCACATACCCTCGTGTGTTTTGATGTATGTCCACGAGAAATCACGGGCAACTACGTAAACCTCCACCATGTTATCAAGGGCATCGGCAGTATTCAAGTCCCACGTAATATCGTGCGTCTTCTCATCCTGAAACCATTCAATATAAATCGCGCCTCTTTTATCTGCTTTATCATACGCTGCCCCGGCTTGATCGCCAACCAAAAATTTCTTCTCCTCCAGCAATTCCCAAGAAAAGACATGCCACAAATAATTTCCCGTTGAAACCACATACTTTTTCAGGTCTTGTTTTGAAATTCCGATTGAAAAATGTTCTAACCACTTTTCGTAAAATTCATTTTTTGTCATGTACCGTCTCCTTCAAGCTTTGGTCGATCGCTTTTGTTTTTGACTCGGGCAATTCACTCAAACAAGTACATCAGTGTCTCGGTATTCTCATCGGAATATTCGATTTCTTCCGAAAGAATACTTGCCAAGGCTGCAATTTCTTGCAGGGATTGGGCGCCTTGGGAGCATATCAAAGAGGCGAAAAGCCGCTCGCAAAACAGGCAAAAAGCCAATCGGACACCAAAATCCTCCGCGTCAAAGGCTTCGGTGCAGTGGCGGTAGATCAGATATGCCAAAAACCGTTTCAAATAGTCGTCCTTTTGGGCTCCCGTGGGACGGCAATTGGACGAATACTGCAGAAATAACGACTTGTGATCGACATTCAGATATTCCAAGGAGTCCAATCTTTCCAACCACTCGCGGTCCTCACCCGCATCGATGGAGTACAGACGGTAAATTTGGTCGAGTGCGCTCGCATATCCATGTGCCGTGTCCTGTAAAATCGCGTACAGCTCGCTTCTCTTCGCGCGCCCATCAAACTCTACCTCATCCGCCTCGGCATCAACCGCTCCAACCTCTTCCATTTCCGCAAAATCTGCGGAGCCGAGGATCAGCCTTGCCGCCTCGGGACAGGACAATCCCAATCCCACCTCGGCAACGCTTGTGAAATTATAGAATCTGGGATGCTCGCGGCAAATATCGCAAAGATAGTCCTCGCCCAGATTGAGTATGATCTTGCACAGCCCCCGACCGTCAAGATGCGGGCATCTGTCATGCTCGGCAAGCTTGAAGTGCGGCGTGTCTTCCATGGAAATGCTGTCCGCCACGACCGCCCCATAGCCGCTTTTCAGCGTTTTGTATGTTTTAACAGAGTCCTCGTCAATGTCAATTTCCCAGCCAATGCAACAAGAGTGCTCACATTGATCGGCAATACATTTGAAATTTTTGTAGTATGTTGGAGCGTAAAGTTTCATGGATCTTCCTTTGGTATGTTATAAAATATTTGAATTCAGTATAGCACAATCCTGACGAAGGATGCAAGTGGCGTTTGCGTCATGCTTGCAAACGAAGCTATGTAATCAAAAGAGAAGATATATAAAATGGCTCAACAGTATCAAACAAAGGGTACAAATAGCTATTATTCCAATAATAGCGCCGACTCCCAACTTTTTGCGCATCGGTTTGTCTCGAAAAGAACGGAACAACGGAGCGCCGAACAAAAATAAAACTTCTGTACACAAAAGAGAAAAGATAAGACACAAAGGAATTTTTTGATTGTATGTGTCTACAATAAAATCTAATCCTCTATGGCGCGCACCAAATGTAACCTCAATAACATCGCAAGGTATGGGAGGGATCAGCTGTAAGACGATAGCTCCTACAAGTGTTGCTTGATTTAACAAGCAAAAAATCAATTCAGACAACATTAAACGAGTGTCTTTTTTGCATGTTTTCTTCTTTTTAATGGGACGGTAGATGATATTGCCGGGGAATACAATAAAATTGTATATGCTTTGAGATTTTATATAAATCAATTTGGGATTCGGATTAAAAATCTGCATAAAATTAGCAACAAATGTGCTAAGTAAATATATAACCAAAAAGACAATAACGTTTGAAATAAATTGCCACATACATATCCCCGCCTTTCTTTACTTCTTTATAGCACAAATCTACAAACAATTCAACAGTATTTGCAAGGTCGCCGAATTTTGAAATCGGCTCGGAGAAAATCTGTTTGAGCGGAGCGCAATACCCTGCTTGCAAATGAGGCTATGTAATAAACTTTACCAAGGTCTATCTTCACGCAAATTGTTCCAATAGTAACTGACTTCAGGAGCGGATATCTTCATTATACACTCTTGGCGATAGGGCTTTTTGTCAAACTTAAGCCCGCACTCGATAATTCTTGAATTGAAGTCAATGTATTGATACAAAAATTCTAATTTGCATTTTCCGGCATTTATTTATTGATCAACTCTTGAACCGTCCATTCGTTTCTGATCACCCTTTTGAAAAATGATTTCTTGAAAACATAAATCGTAACATCGTAATCTTCACCATCCTCTAAGGTATACTCTACCTTGGAAAAATCTGTTCTTACAAGTTCCGTTAGGTTGCTTTCGGGGCGGTCTGGCGAAACCCAAAATCCGTCATTGAATTCAAATCCTAACTTGCCGTTTTCAAAATATGCTCGCGTTGCAACACAGTCGTGTAGTGTTAGATATTTTTCATTATGGTCACAATGAGAAAATTTCATCTTGGTTTTCCCGCCTTTCTTAAAACAATTATATCACATTTTCAAAAACAAATCAACTGTATTCCAGCACGGGGCAAAATTTTGCGGAGGATTCTGAACCAACTTCGCAAGCCTTTGGCTTGCTCGTAGCGAGTTTGCTCGGCGGTTTGACACCGCCGTTTTGCAAGCAAAACCGCAAAGCTCGCCGCGGCTCGCTTCGCTCGCACACGACTTCGTCGTGTCTCCTGCCCCTGCCAACAGAAAAGCCGTCCGCAAAAGCGGACGGCTTTTCTGTTGGCAGGGGCAGGAGGATTCGAACCCGCGACCCACGGTTTTGGAGACCGGTACTCTACCAGCTGAGCTATACCCCTGTGTGTGATCTTGTCACAGCATCGGTTATTATACCACATCTTTTTTAATTTTGCAATACCTTTTTCAAAATTTTTTTGTTTTTTTCTTTTTCGCTCTTGAATAGGTCTTTTTTTGCGCTTTTTTGAAAAAGGGATTCCTTTTTTCCTCTTTTTGTGTTATGATAAACAGGTATCGCCAATTCAAACTACACCAACCGAAAGGAGGATCCCATGGGACTGTTTTTCAAGAAAAAATCCAACGCCGCCCCAAACGGCTTGCCGCCCTTGGAGGAGATCGAGTGCTTTGGTGTCAACGGCGAAGAGGCGGTCTACCGCCTTTTGTGCGACCACTTTGAGTGCGTTGTCCGCAATCCGTCGGTACCTCATAAAAAACTGTATTTGGAAAAGGACTTTCTTGTACTGCACCGCGGTGTCCCCTTTGTGATTGAGGTCAAGCACTGGAAGGGTGAGATCGGTTGCCGCGATGGTGTGTTCTACCAAAACAAGGAGAACGGCATCCACAAGGAGCTGAAAAGTCCCGTTGGCACCACCAATCAGTTTATTCATTGTATGAAAAAGTTTTACGGTCTTTCCCGTCCCGTTTGGGGAATGGTGGTGTTTGCCGATGCAAAATGCCGACTGAATCTTCCCGAGGAAATGGACGGGATCGCACTGTTGCCGCTTGCCAAAGCGGTTTCGTTTATTTGCAAGCGTGCCGCCGAGAAAAAGGGCAATTTTGAGGCGCTCGATCCCTCGCGCATTCTGCGATGCACGCGGCTTTACGACAAGCAAAGCGAATTTTGCAAGGGGATCCTTGCCGATGTCTATCTGGAATGCGAAGCCGAAGACGGTGCGTGGGTAAGACTCGACACAACGCGTCTGCGTTATATCACGGTAGAGCCTGCCACACGGCGCGGCAACAAGCTGTACGTCACCTTTGACGACGGCAGAAGCGGTGTCTTCTACGCACCCCCAACCGAGCTGACCTTGCATTGTCTGGACGGCTCCTGGCAAAGCTTTTCCCTGGGCAGCCTGCGCTATATCGTTTTTTAAGGAGCTGTTATGTCCGATATCAGAAGTTATATTCCCGAATCCTTCTTCCTGGAGCAAAAGAACCGCGATCACATGCGCCTTTGCCGAGAGGATCTGGTTCTGGTCGATCCTGCACGCAACTACCTTGTGGTGGCAGGTCGGGGCAAAGGCATCCGCGAGGGAGAACGCTTTGAGCTAATGGAGCGGCTGCCAAGAGAAGAAACGGAATTTTTGAACAGCTCTCTTGGAAGTGCCTCGCTCGTTTTGTTGCAAGCAAAAGGAGCGGCACTTCTTGTGTTCGGAGATCTTTTGAGTGCTTCGGGCTTGTTGCTGATCCTTTGTCCGCGCTTTGAAGCCACGGCGGTGCGGCGCGGACTGCTTTTGCTGCAAAGAACCGATTTTATTTGCTCTCCCACCTTGGAAAACACCGCACCGTCACCGCAAGGGAGCGACGCCGCCGTGTGTGAATATCTGCAAGACGTATTTTATTATTTGGATCGTATTCTCTCTCCCTCCCACCGAATCGGGCTTTGGACACGGGCCGCGCTGACCGCAACCTTTGCGGGATGCCCGTCCGAATTTCGCTCCCTTCCCGTGGAGGATATTCCGCTGCCACATCCCGAAAAGCTTCGTCTGACTTCGTTTTTGCTGTGTCTGTATCTTTCGATCCGAGCCGAAGCCCTGCGCGCCTGCACCGAAGGGGAAGACAGCATTTCAAGTATTGCACTCAGCGTTTCACTGTATGAGCCGCAAGGCGTGACAAAAACCGAGGGCGACTATCCTTTTCTATCGCTTCCCGCCTTTCGCGGTATCACGCTTCATCGACAGCCGTACGGCTGGATCCTGGAAGCAAGCTTTCAAAAGGAACCCGAAAAATCGGCACTTCACTCCGCATCCGCAGCTCTCATCGGTCTTCGTATCGTTTTCCACTATGCCTCTTAAAACGAAAAAAAGTTTCATCTTTTCGCTTTTTTTGATATAAAAAAGCTACTTTTTAAAATTTAATTTCAAAAAACCTTGCAAAATTCGGGACTGTATGCTAAAATGAACCCGAAAGATACTATTTTTTCATAAAGGAGATAGGCTATGACTACAGTAAGACTTGGCGTAATCGGTCTTGGTGAGCGCGGATCCAGCGTTCTGAAGAAGATCCTCTTGAATATGAATGACGTTGAAATCGTTTCGGTTTGCGATAATTACGAGGACCGCGGAATCGCAATGGCGGATATCGTGAGCGAAAAGACGGGCAAGCGCCCCGAGATCTTCACCGATCATTATACCTGCCTGCAGCACGGCGGCATGGATGCCGTATTCGTGGCAACCTCTTGGGAGACGCACGTTGAGGTGGCAATTGATGCTATGAAGCTGGGTATTCCCGTGGCTCTTGAGGTGGGCGGTGCCTACTGCGTGGAGCGTATGTGGGATATGGTTCGCACTTATGAGGAGACCAAAACTCCCTTGATGTTTATGGAAAACTGCTGCTACGGCAAGCAGGAGCTTCTGGCAACCTCGCTGGTTCGTAACGGCGTTCTTGGCGATATCGTTCACGCACACGGCGCATACGGTCATTATCTCGCGCCCGGTATTGCAAACGGCGTGGCTCGCCGTCACTACCGCCTGCGCAACTATCTCAACCGCAACTGCGAAAACTACCCCACGCACGAGCTGGGTCCCATCGCAAAGGTGCTGAACATCAACCGCGGCAACCAGATGGTGTCGCTGGTGTCGGTGGCATCGCGCGCGGTTGGCGTGCAGGACTACATCTCCCGCAACCCCGGCAAATTCCCGCACTTGGAAGGCAAGCAATTCCGTCAGGGCGATATCGTGAACACCATTATCACCTGCGCCGATGGCTCCACCATCTCCATGCGCTTGGATACCACCCTGCCCCGCCATTATTCGCGTGAATTCAACCTGCACGGTACGCGCGGTTGCTATGAAATGAACACCAATATGGTATTTTTGGAGGGCGGTATGGAGACCTACCAACCCGTAGAATACTACAAAGCAAGCTTTAACAACGCTGCCGAGTATGAGGAAAAATACCTGCCCTCGATCTGGAAGGATCTGACCGACGAGCAAAAGAAGGTTGGACACGGCGGTATGGACGGCGTGATGTTCCGCGCATTCGTGGATCTTTTGAAGGCAGGTAAGCCCATGCCCATCGACGTGTACGATGCTGCTTCCTGGATGGTTGTAACCGCACTCTCCGAAGCGTCTGTCGCAGCCGGCGGTATGCCCCAGGCAATCCCCGACTTCACAGGCGGTATGTGGACTCGCCGCCAACCCCTTGACGTGGTTGATTTGAGTATTTGAGAATTGGACGAAGTTTGCGGGGGAGGTTTTCGTGGGGACTTTTGAAAAAGTCCCCACACCCCCAAAACTTTTAAAGCAAAAGTTTTAAATTGTCTTTTATATAGTGCGCTGTTCGTTTGTATAACAGCGTTTTTTCTTTTATACGCGTACGGCAGAATAGCTCCCGCAAGAAACGGGGCCCCTGCCCCTTTTTCTCACCAAACGTAGAAACGCATGGATACGCGCAACAATTTTCGATTATGTACAAACTTGTAGGGACCGGCGTCCTCGACGGTCCAAGAAGTAAATAATTTGGGTTTGTTCATGTCA
>JAFTKI010000060.1 GCA_017453335.1 Clostridia bacterium | reverse complement strand
TGTGTAGGACAATATTCTTACCTCCGTGTAGTTGTTTGTTGTGGTGACTACATTTTACACCTTGGTGAGAATATTGTCTATACTTTTTTCGGGTGTTGCACTTATTATTATAATCTGCCCTCCCTTGTGTAAAGGGAGGTGGCATTTTCGCAAGAAAATGACGGAGGGATTGTAAAAAGCAGTAATCCACACAAAACAATCCCTCAGTCACCTTCGGTGACAGCTCCCTTTACACAAGGGAGCCTTCCGCTACGGCGGAAACTGTGCAAAGCTAATGCTTTTTGAAACCGCCGGCACAGATAGTGGTTTTCTTTAACAAAAAAGCAACCTCCCCCGCAGGATGAGATTGCCTTTTCTCGTTCTGTGTTTATTGATATTCCCCAAGGAAGTCACGGTTAACCTCAAACAGCTCGTCGCACATCCGTTTGATCTCATCGAGCGAGCAGACCGCAGAGGACAGCGGATCGTTGTACACGGCATAATAGACCATCTCTCTGCTTTTTTTCCTTGCCGCCTCAATCGCAAGATTTTCGATCCTTGCGGTGGTGTTTGCCAAAACGGCAAGATGCTCGGGCAGCTTGCCCGCCACCGTAGCCTTAAATCCCATTCGGTCGGCTACCACGGGAATTTCCACACAGGCATCCTCTGGAAGATTGGGGATCGAGCTGCGGTTGATCACGTTGCCGTTGAATACGAACGGCTTACCGTCACCGATGCGCGCATTGAAAATATCTGCCGCCCACTCATAGCTTTTCACCGCCTCAAAGGGCTTTGAGAGAAAATCGTTGTATTGCTTGTCGGGATTGGCTTTTCTCTCTCTTCTCAGATCCAAAGAAAAGGCGTGCAGTCCGGGATTCCAATTCGTGGAGTGCGTGCAGTATTTTTCGATCAGATCCGCTCTCTTTCTGAACCATTGGTTATACTCCGAGTTGTGACCGCTGCTTTCGGTGACATAGTATCCAAGCTTGAGAAACATCTCATTTCGCACCTGATCCTTATTGTAGATCTCCTCGTTTTCAAGGATCAGCTTCCGCAGCCTCGGATAAAGATCGGTTCCATTGTGCTTCAGCTCGGTGTAGAACGCCTGATGATTGATTCCCATGCACTTGTAAACGATCTCGTCCTCGGGAACGCTCAGCCATTCGGCAAGCATACGAATGGTTCCCTGTACGCTGTGGCAAAGTCCCGTGACCTCTACGTTGGAGTATCTTTGCATCGCTCCGCAAAGCATCGACATAGGGTTTGTATAATTCAAAAATACGGCGTTGGGACAGTATTTTTCAATATCCGCGCAGATATCCAGCATCAAGGGAATGTTGCGAAGTGCGCGGAAAATACCCGATACACTTCGGGTATCACCCACGTTGATATCAATACCGTACTTTTTGGGAATCAGGATGTCGTGTTGCCAGATGTCAACGTCCCCGTTGAAGACCGTACACAGCACGCCGTCAGCCCCCTTCAAAGCCTCGGCGCGATCCATCGTGGGGGTGATTTTACAGGTGTCTGCATACCCCATTTCGGACAAGATCCTTTCCACAACGCGGACAATATTATCAAGGTTTTGCCTGTTCGTGTCCATAAGTGCGAATTCGCACTCGTTGAACGCGGGGAAAAGCAAAAGATCGGTAATGCAACGGCTTGTAAACTTCAAGCTTCCCGCACCGATAAAAGCAAATTTTTTCATCTATCCGTCCTCCGAACGTTTTTTCCATTATAGCATGCCCGAGGGTTTTCCGAACATGAAAAAAGCAATCGATTATATGGACAAATCTGCTATTTACAAACCGGGCTTTCTGTGGTACAATACAGATAGAACGGATCGGAGGGATGAACTATGATATACGACGGCTCGATTCGGGACACCACCAATTTTTGTTCCGATGAATATCTCACCATCAACAGCTGCAACATCCAAAAAAGCGAAGGAAGGTCTTATACCGTGATCCGAGAGCACGGACGGGTGGACTATCACATCCTGTATATTGCAGAGGGATCGTGTGCTTGCCTGTACGAAGGAACCGAGGCGATTTTGACAAAGGGAATGTTCGTGGTCTATCCGCCCGGAAAAAAGCAACGCTATTCCTATGCAAAAGGAATTCCCGGAACCAGCTTTTGGATCCATTTTTCGGGGGCGGGTGCAAAAAGGCTGCTGGAGACACTGGGAATCTGCGGTGGGATCTTTCGGTCGCCCTTTGAAAAGGATATAAAATCCTGCTTTGAAAAAATGATCTACCATCACTCCCTGAACACGAAAAGAAGTCTGGTTGCCGCACAAGGTGAGCTGATCGGGCTTTTTTCACTGCTTGCCAAAGAGAACGGCGAGCAGCATGACGCCGCATATTCCGAAGCAGTTGCCATGATACTGAAATTTATCCATTCAAATTGGCAAAAACAGATTTCGGTTGCCGATGTTGCCCAACGAATTTGCCTGAGCGAAAGCCGAACGGCACACCTGTTCAAGGAAGCAATCGGAAAAGCGATCCATCAATACATAACAGATCTGCGGATCTCCACAGCAAAGGAACTGCTGACAAGCACGAGCCTCGGCATTTCCGAGATCAGCGAAATGGTGGGCTTTCAGGACGCGCTGTATTTCAGCCGCGCATTCAAGGCGCAAACAAGCCTCTCGCCAAAAGCCTTCCGAGCAGCGCAATCAAAGCATGAGCCAACAGATTAAGCGAAAAGGCAATATCAAACCGTTTTTGGAATGATATTGCCTTTTTTGTTATCCGTTATAGTCCGCGAAAAGCTTTTCGTAGTTTTCCTTAACCGTGGCAAGCGTCTCTCCCACCTCGTAGTTAAACACGCCCGTATAACCGATCTTTTCCAAAGCACCGATCAGCGCGTTCCAGTTGATCTTCCCTTGTCCCGGCAACCAATGGCGCTCGTTTTCGTAGTCGTGATCCGAAATATGCGTGGTGACAATGCGATTTCCAAGCGCAAGAACGCCCTCCTCGGCAGGCTCCTGCAAGAAATGATTGACGTCAACGCAGACCTTGATCTGCTCACTTGCCATCGAATCAATGATCTCGATCGCCTCTGCCGCCGTGTTGAGCAGGCATGTGCGAGGCAGGATCTCAACCGCGATGGTGGTTTTTGTGATCTGCAGCATCTCGGCAAGCGACTTTTTCAGTGCCGCGATCTTTGCCGCGCGATTCTCAAGCGGGATCGGCTCAAAGCTGCCGTGAATAATATAGAAGTGCGGTGTATATTCATCGATCAACGGAGCAATTTCCGCAAAATTCTCAACCGCCTCGCGCCTTTTTTCCTCCTCGGTAGCGGAAAAATCCCAATGATGACCAAAGGAAATGTGAACGCCGTTGAAGTAGAGTCCCGAAGCCTTCACCGCCTCAAGCCCCTCTCGGAGCGATTTGTATCCCTCGATCTCCGCCTCGCGCTCTTTCCACTTGGCGCACAGGTCAAAATCCAAGGCATCATAGCCAAGCGCCACCGCTTCCTTCAAGTCCTCATAAAAGCTATCATTTAAAAATCCAATCGATTTGCTAAGTCTTAATTGATACATGGTCGGTCACCTCCGTTTCTTATAGTATAACACATAATCTTGCCCATTGTCAAGACAGGTGCGGTCAATAAAGGACAACAAATGTTAAAAGGAATTTTATGAAATTCTTAATTTTAGGTTGACTTTATCCTAAAATTTATGTATAATAATAGTATAATAATAAACAAGGAGGAATTCATAATGAATTTGAACACCAAACAGATCGTTTCGATCTCCGAGGCAAATCAGAATTTTTCCCGTGTAGCGAGAATGACCGACAAGCACGGCGAGCTTTATATTTTCAAGAACAACAAACCGAAATACAAATTGATTGATATCGAGCACGATACCACAATCGAAATGACCGATGACGAGAAGATCGACTTTGTAGCGGCGCGTATTCTGAAACTGTACCGTCCTGCATTTGAGGAGCTGGCAAAATAATATGATTAAGTTTAGTCAAGAAAAGGTGCTTTTGCTGCACAAGCTTATTACAGAAGAAACAGGCGGAGACCCCAACGTACGCGATATTGCGCTTCTAAACAGCGCACTCGAATCCGCATTTGCCACGTTTGACGGAAAAGAATTATATCCCACCAAACAGGAAAAAGGCGCGCGTCTTGGGTTCGCGCTGATCTCCAATCACGCTTTTGTGGACGGCAATAAACGTATTGGTATGTACGTTCTTCTCACGTTCCTTGAAACTAACGGCATCAAGCTCCGTCCTACAAATGCAGAGGTCGCCCGTGTCGGTCTTGCTGTTGCTGCGGGACAAATGAAGTATCAGGAGCTTCTTGATTGGATTTTGGAGAATGAGGTGTAACCTGTTGAAAATCAACTGCACTTGTGCAGTAAATTTTCGATATCAGCGTGATTGACTTTTTGTTGGATGAAAGAGTTGTGTAATTTGAATATTAAAATGGAGATTAAATATCGTGAAGAAAATATTATATTTTATATTATGTTTGACGTTCATGTTATCCGCCACATCCTGTTATACCGGAGACGGATGGCAGAATACGCCGGAAAAAGCTTTAGCAATAGAGGCAGATATAAATTTGGATAACCTTCAAAGATTGACGCCAACAACTGTTTTAGACGAGTTTCAAATAGGTGACAAGGTGTATCTGCTTTTTGTTTCGCAGGGGGAATCTTTGGTTCAAGCAAGCTTTGTTACAAACGAAGAAGGTCAATATCATTATGAGGGCGACACCGAAGAAATCGCAATTGGTGATC
The DNA here is from genome assembly GCA_017453335.1 of Clostridia bacterium. The sequence continues at coordinate 10,404 of JAFTKI010000060.1, read as the reverse complement.
CGGATACCATGATATTAAATGGTGATCGTGAGCAATTTATTCTGTTTGATCATTTCAAGGATGAAACGCACGTTTGGGGATATAAATATTCGTCTGTAGAAATAACAGTTAACGGCACAACACCTCAAACTAAATCTTATACCTTTACCTGCAACGGTAAGGAGTGGTCTGTTGACAGATGGTGGTTGGAAGCCGACGAGAAAACAGAGATAAATATAGAATTATCAGCATCATCCAAATAAAGGAAAACATTGAGAAAAATGAAATAATACGCACAAAAAGGTTAAATGTTAAAATTAAATTAAAGAATAAATTTGCAAGAGGTTGCACAAAACCCATTATAGAACCCGCTTAATTTTGAAAGCTTCGCGCATTTGTGCAGCAATTTTTCAACATGGTATTGACAAATTATAAAATTTATGATATAATTTTCATTGATAAGTAGCTGCACAAATGCACCAAGATATCAAAAGGAGAGCTTATGGAAATCAAAAGAGACCGATACTTGAATCAGCTCATACAGTTCAAATGGGACGGAATGGTGAAGGTCGTAACAGGAATCAGGCGCTGTGGCAAATCTTATTTATTGAACATTTTATTTAGAAACCACCTTAAAGAAGTGGGCGTGTCGGACGATCATATTTTGTTTTTTGCGCTGGACAATGATAAATATTTAAAATACAGAAATCCCTTGGAGCTTTCCGCATTCGTTCGAGGACTCGTTGAGGACAGTGAGGAGCAATATTATCTTTTTGTTGATGAAATTCAAATGTCGGATACCGTGGACAATCCCTATAACCCCAATGGTAAGAAAATTACCTTTTATGATGTTCTCAACGGACTGAACGCCCTTGAAAATTTGGATATCTACGTAACGGGAAGCAATTCAAAAATGCTTTCCTCGGATATTCTGACCGAGTTCCGCGGAAGAAGTGATGAGATTCGCGTTCATCCGCTCTCGTTTGCAGAATATTATTCGGCAGTCAGCGGTGACAAACGCGATGCCTTTGACGAATATGCTTTTTATGGCGGAATGCCTCTCGTGCTCTCACGTCCCGACGATGCTGCGAAAATGAAATATCTTTCTTCGCTTTTTGCCGAGGTTTATCTGAAAGATATTGTGGATAGAAAAAAAGTGGAGCGTGAGGATGTTCTTGCTTGCACGCTTGATCTGCTTTGCTCGTCGGTCGGTTCACTTTCCAATCCCACCAAGATAGCCGATACATTAAAAACCATCCAGCACGTCGACGTAGCGCAAAATACCGTCAAGGCATATATTGATCACCTGATCGATTCCTTTTTATTTTCGGAAAGTAAGCGATATGACGTAAAGGGACGCGCGTATTTTAACTATCCCAATAAATATTACTGCGAAGACATAGGGCTTCGCAATGCGCGCATCGGTTTCCGTCAGCCCGAAATGACTCACATTATGGAAAATATTATTTATAATGAGTTGGTTATTCGCGGATATTCGGTTGACGTTGGCGTAATTACCACAAGAGAGCGCAACAAGGAAGGTAAGCAGATCAGCGTACCGCGTGAGATCGATTTCATTGCCACCAAGGGTGGCAGAAAGGTCTATATTCAATCGGCATATGCTATGCTGACCGAAGAAAAGCAGGAGAGCGAGTTGAAGCCGTTTTCTCTAACCGGTGATTCGTTTCCCAAAATCGTTGTTAGGCACGATATTGGTAAGCGTTTTTACGATGATAACGGGATTCTCAATATTAGTGTGATCGATTTCTTACTTGATCCTACTTGTATAGAAATATAACAATATAAAAAATTGCCGCCGAGGTTGCCCGTGTCGGTCTTGCTGTTGCGGCAGGGACGATGAAATACCAAGAATTGCTGGATTGGATTTTGGAGAACGAAGCGTAACCTCCGAATCCAAAGGGAGAATAAAAATGAAGTATTTTGTATATGCGGCACTGACTTTTATCGCCTTATTGCTATTTTTGCCCCAAACCGGAACAACGGAAATACGTAATCTGCCCCTTTTGGTTTTGATCCTTTTCTTGATCGTGCTGATCGTAGTGCATCATCTCTTAAAATATGCGATCCTGATGGCAAAAACAAGGAACCTGCTCAAACAAAATAAGATCAACTTGATGCAATGTTCTTTTTTGCCGTGGGCGTCCCGTTTTTACGGACGGTACAGCATCTCCTTCCAATATAAAGGTAAAAAGGCACAGATTATTCTTTTGTCAAGAAAAAGAAAATATCAACGCTACCATTTCGCGCATATAGACCTGCTGGAATTTTATCAGGCAAACCGAGTTGCTGTCAAAAGAGGAGAAAATGAAGTAAAGCTCTCCAAGCATGTGGCAATCACTCGGGTCGGCAAACAAAAAATAAAATGGAATCCCTCAGCCGAGATCCGCGTGATCCTCTTTGACACGCTGCCCAATGAAATAACCGATTCCGCAAAAAAAGAGTGCCTTGGAGCAGGCGATCAGATCTGCGCGTCCGATGTGTATCTGCTGGATCTGCATACGGCATCTTCAAAAAAATGAAAGTTGTCCCTGTTATAATATCGCTTGAAGCGAGTTATATCAGGGACAACTTTTTTCTGTTACCGCACGAGCAGCGGCAAATTCACCAACATATTTTCCACAAAGATGCTGTAGCCAGTTGTCAAGGCGTTAATCATCACATGCATCACGACTCCGATGAGCTTTCCGTTCTGAATGATGCGAGAGCCGCTCGCGAGTGTGGTCAAGCAGGGACAACAGTTTTTAACAAAAAGTTTGAAAGTTTAAAAGAAAAATAAAGAATAAAATTGTAAAAAGTTGCAAAAATCTATTATAGATATCTTGACAAGCAGTCATTTTCATGATAACATATAATTGAAAATCGCAAAATGTTGCAAAAATCTATTACAGAGGTACTTATGGAAATCAGGCGGGAATTATATTTGAATCAATTGATCAGTAGAAAAGGAAACGGATTTATCAAGGTTATCACCGGAATCAGACGGTGTGGCAAATCCTATCTCCTGAACAATATCTTTTATAATTATCTTTTGGAAAGCGGCGTTGACAAAGAGCATATTATTCGTTTTGCTTTTGATTCCGCAGACGACCTTTATCTGATTGGCGAAAGTCTGATCTCTCTTGAAAAGGAAAAGCGCAAGGTCGATCCCGAAAAATTTATGAGCTATGTTCGATCTAAAATGACCGACGATGACACTTATTATTTGCTGCTTGACGAGGTTCAGCTTCTTGACTGCTTTGAAGCGGTACTCAACGGTTATCTTCGTAAAGACAATATGGACGTTTACGTTACGGGAAGCAACGCAAAATTCTTGTCAAAGGATATTATCACCGAGTTTGCGGGACGCGGTGACGAGATTCATATGTATCCGCTTTCCTTTGCAGAGTTTATGAGCTGCTATACGGGGGACAAATACGAGGGGCTTTCGGAATATATGCTCTACGGAGGTATCCCGCTTGTGGTTTTGCGTGAGGGTGCGCAGGATAAGGCAAAACTTTTAACGAGTCTCTTTGGTGAGATCTATATTTCGGATATTGTGAAGAGAAATAAGATCAGGAATATCAGCGAGCTTGAAGACCTTTTGAACATTCTTTCATCGTCCATTGGTTCCCTTACCAATCCCGAAAAGCTGAAAAACACCTTTAAGACGGTCAAAAAATCTAAGATCACTGCCGCAACCATTAAAAAATACATTGATTGCTTTGAGGATTCCTTCTTAATCGACTCGGCAGAGCGATATGATATTAAGGGAAAAAGCTATATCGAGACACCTAAAAAGTACTATTTTTCAGATCTCGGACTTCGCAACGCGCGAATCAATTTCCGTCAATTTGAGCAGACACACACTATGGAAAACGTGATCTACAACGAGCTTTGTATGCGCGGATACAGCGTTGACGTTGGCGTGGTGCAAATTGCAGAAAGAGACAAGGACGGCAAGGTCACAAGAAAGCAGCTCGAGGTTGATTTTGTGTGCAATCTCGGCTCGAAGCGATTCTATATTCAATCGGCATTTTCCATTCCCGATGAGAAAAAGCGCGCCCAAGAAATTCGTCCGTTCCGCAAAATCGACGATTCCTTCAAGAAAATCTTTGTTACCAAGGATATCGTTGCACCGTATTATGATGAACACGGAATATTGACGGTAAACATTTATGACTTTTTGCTTGATCCTACTTCGATAGAAAACTGATTTGGAGAGAACATGAAAAATATAAAACCAAAAAAACGAATCGTTTGCATAATTTAAAGCATGGGAGTGTGTTATATCAAGGACAACACTTTACCATTCAGAATTGAATCGTTTCGGACAAAAAACGGTTGTCCCTTGTGCAATGCACTCGTTCGGTGCGTTACATAAGGGACAACATTTTCTTTATATTCGATTTGACTTTTACCGCACCAAAAGGGGCAAATTCACCAGCATATTCTCCACAAAGATGCCGTAGCCTGTGGTCGGATCATTGATCATAACGTGAGTTACCGCGCCGACGATCTTGCCGTTTTGAATGATGGGAGAACCGCTCATTCCCTGCACGATACCGCCCGATGCTGCCAGCAGATCGGGATCGGTGACCTTTACCGTAAAGCACTTGGAGCCCTTTGCATCACGGTTGATATTGGAGATCGTAATATCATAGTGCTCGATCTTATTGTTGTCCAGCGTGGACAGGATATACGCCTCCCCCTCGGTGATCTCATCACGCAGTCCCACGGGCATCGGCTCACAGTCCAATTCGGGCATCTCCGAAAAAACGCCCCAGACACCGCAGGCGGAGTTGCCGAGCAGCGTTCCCACCTTGCCCGGGTCAAAAAATCCCTTCAGCTCCCCCGGCGCACCTGCCGCACCGCGTACCACAGAGCTGATGGTCACGTCCGAGACCGAGCCGCGCTTCATGGCGATCAGCTCGCCCGTGTCGGCATCGCAGATCCCGTGTCCCAGTCCTGCAAACGCACCCGTCTCGGGAATCAGGAAGGTTACGGTACCGATCCCCGCACCGCTGTCACGCACCCAGATTCCCGTTTTGTAGCGTGACTCCGCATCACACCAGGCGGGATTCAGTGTCACATCAAATTCGCTCGTCCCCCGACGGCAGTGCAGCGAGAGCGCCTTTCCCTGGCATTTTTCAATCTTGTCGGTCAGCGCCGCCGCACCCGCCAACGCCTCGCCGTTCACCGAAAGGATCACGTCCTTCTGCTTCAGCCCTGCCGCCTCCGCGGGATTGACCTTCCCGTTTTTGGTCTCCACCTCGGAGATCCCAACCACCGTCACGCCGTCGGTGAAGAACCTGACTCCAAACGGCATTCCGCCGGGATAGAGCGTAAGATCCCGCAGATCCTCGGCGGCAAGCGTCATTTGGGCATCCGGCGTCAACGGCACGCCCGTGTAGGCTGACAGATAAGGGTTCGGGGAGGGTTTTCTCATGGCAAACGCGTAAGCACAAGGCTCACAGCTCTCCTTTTCGGGTGTGCTGAGTCCCGAGATCGGAGTGACCGCCGAGGCGATCAGACCAAGCATGATCAAAGCGCAGCACAAAAGCCTCCATACGGAATTTCGTTTCATGTTATCATGCAAACCTTTCATTACTTTCTATAATAGCAATCCGCAGCCGTGGCTGTTTCCCTGTGCCGCCGCTTGCATTGCTGTTATTTAATTTGCGCTTTTTTGGGACTTTCATAAGTAACAATTATGACCATGCGAAAGAAAAACAGAAAGCCGTGAAAAATCTTTCCCTCTTTGCGCTTTTGTTCACATTATGTACTTGAAATCAACACACAAATACGATATAATAAATTTAATTTATTTATAAACTAACTTTATCAGATACACAAAAAATTTAGGAAGTAGCGGCAGGTTTCCATAGCCTTCCCCGCTGGGGAAGGCTAACGATAAAATTCGTTTGCGCGAATAGATTTCTAAAAACAACTCAATGGTCACAAAATTTTACCTACTATATTGCACTATTGGGTAAAAAAGCTCACAAAATTTTTATATCGGTCTACACATCCAACAAGAAAATTATTAATTATCGAAAGGAGATCCTATGAACGATCAGAAAACGACATGCGGCGAAGCGGGCTGCTGTGAACGCTTTTCTCCAACGCCGCCAATGCTGGTCAACGAGATCGCCCGTCTGTTTCACGCACGGATGCGCTCTTATGAAACCGACAGCATGATGACACAGGACAGTGTACGCCTGATCCTGCGTGAGCTGGGACATTGCGACGGATGCAGTCAGCTTGATCTGGTACACAAAACGCACCTGAAGCCGCCAACGGTCAGCGTGACCTTAACAAAATTAGAGGATGAAGGCTTGGTGGTGCGCCGCCGCGACGAAATGGATCAGCGCGTGATCCGTGTCTTTCTCTCCCAAAAAGGTCTGGAGCACCACCGTTTGGTACACGAGCGGCTTCATACGGTCGACCAGGCGCTGATGCAGGGCTTTGATGAGGAAGAAACCGAACAGCTTTTGCAATTTTTGGTACGAATGCGCAACAATATTTTACCCGAAAAAGCCGATCTCAATCCTTTGGAGTCCTCGGCAAAACTTTCCAAAAATAAACCGTAAGAAAAAGGAGGGATCTTTTTGAAAAAAATATTTCGTTATTTAAAGCCCTACGCCTTCCTTGCCTTTGTATCTCCCTTGATGATGATGGGAGAGGTGCTTGCCGATCTTTGCCTGCCTTTCCTGATGTCCTATATCGTGGACTTCGGCATTGAAAAGGACGGTCTTTCGGCAATCGTTGATTCTCCCGTTGCATACGGAATCATGTCAACGCTTTGGGGCGACGGATTTTCACAGATGCAGATCATTCTCACCTTCGGAATTCTGATGCTGCTCATCACGCTGGTGGGCGGATTTTTCGGGGTGTTCTGCGCCTACACCGCCGCGCGCGCCGCACAAGGTCTTGGAAACGACCTGCGCCGTGACGCCTACGCACGCGTGATGTCGCTCTCGATCGAGCAGACCGACCGCTTTACCACGGGCTCGCTGGTCACCCGTATGACCAACGACATTGCCATGATCGTGGACTTTACCGAACAGCTTCTCCGTATGTTCGTGCGCGCCCCCATGTTTCTCATCGGCGGCACGCTGATGCTTATTCTGCTGGATGCCGACTTTGGTCTGGTTCTGCTGTTCTCGATCCCCGTCCTGCTGGTCACGCTGATCATCGTGCTGTCCCGCGCCATTCCCATGTACGCAAATCTGCAAAAACGGCTTGATCGCGTCAACTCCGTGGTTCAGGAAAACGTCAGCGGTGCGCGTGTGGTCAAGGCTTACGTCAGCGAGGAGCAGGAATACGAACGCTTTGCCGAGGCGAATGACAACCTTTGCTCGGTCAACTACCGCGTCCTCAAGCTGATGGCGATCATTGCGCCCCTGTTGCTTCTGATCCAGAACGGTGCCGTGATCGCGCTGATCTGGATCGGCGGTGTGGAGCTGAACAGTGCGGCGGCAACGGGCATGAGCACGGGTACCATTATGGCAGGTATCACCTACATCACACAGGTCGTTCACTCGATCATGATGGTAACCACCATGTTCCAATCGGTCTCCCGCGCGATGGCATCCGCCAAGCGTGTGCGCGAGGTACTGGACACCGAGCCGATCATTCAAAACGGAAGCTTTACCGATGCGAGCTTTGAAGCTCCCGTTGCCATTTCACTCAAAAACGTATCCTTCCGCTATCCCACCGCCATCGGCCGTCCCGTTCTTCACGACATCAATCTGGAGATCCGACGCGGCGAAACGCTTGCCGTGATCGGTGCAACGGGCAGCGGAAAAACCTCACTGGTCAACCTCATTCCCCGATTTTACGATTGCACCGAGGGCTGTGTGGAGATCGACGGAAAGCCGATTGCCGATTACAATCTCGATGCTCTGCGCAAAAAGATCGGCTACGTGATGCAAAAAAGCGAGCTGTTCTCCAACACGGTGGAGGAAAACATCCGCTGGGGCGATCCCGAAGCTACGCACGAAGAGATCGTGGAAGCCGCGCGTGTGGCACAGGCAGACGGATTTATCTCGCGCTTTGCCGAGGGGTACGGCACCATGATCGCCGAAAAGGGAGCCTCGCTCTCGGGCGGTCAGAAGCAGCGTATCTCGATCGCCCGCGCGCTGACGAGAAAGCCCGAAATTCTGATTCTGGACGACTCGACCTCGGCGCTCGACCTTGCCACCGAAGCCAAGCTGCAAAAGGCGCTGCGCGAGCGGTTGCGCGACACCACCGTTGTGATGATCGCCCAGCGTATCGCCAGCGTACAGAACGCCGACCGCATTGCCGTGCTGGAAAACGGAACCATCACCGCCTGTGCGCCGCACGATGAGCTGTTGCGTATCTCCCCCACCTACCGTGAGATCTACGAGTCGCAAAACAGAGCGACCGAGAAAGGAGGCAGCGCCGTATGAACAACCAAAACCGTTCCTCGGGCGGCAATCCTCCTGTAATCCACCTCAACCCCGGACGCCGCGGTGGAGGCCCGATGGGCGCGCGGATGAACGCCGAAAAGCCCAAAAACACCAAAAAGACGCTGGGGCGTCTGCTTCACTACATCGGAAAGAACCGCGTGATCCTGATCGTTCTGTTGGTGATCATGGTTGCGGTAACCGTTGCCGAGCTGCTTGGTCCCTTCTTCCAAGCCAACGCCATTGACACCATCAAAAAAGACGAGCTGACGGGCAAGCTGACGGTGGACATTGACTCCATGATGGGCTACCTCATTATGATGGGCGTTATTTTCGTGATCAGCGCGATCCTCTCCTATTTCCAGGAGATTCTGGCGGCAAGGCTGTCGCTTCACACGGTTCGCGCGATGCGCAACGATCTGTTCCAAAAGATCTCGCATCTGCCCATTCGCTACACCGACACCCACCGCCACGGCGATATCATGTCGCGTATGACCAATGACGTGGAAAACGTCTCCAACGCCGTGTCGCAATCGATCACCTCGCTCTTTTCCTGTGTATTGACGCTGGTGGGCGCGATGGCAATGATGCTTTACTACAGCCCACTGATGACCTTGATCGCCATCATCACCATTCCGATCTCGATCCTCGTGTCCTCCAAGCTGGCAAGGTTCATGCGCAAATACTTCGTGCGCCAGCAAAAGCTGCTCGGTCAGCTCAACGGACAAGTGGAAGAAACCGTCACCTCCTACAAAACCGTGGTCGCCTACGGAAAAGAAGAGGAATCGGTGGAGAAATTTGCACAGACCTCCAATCAGCTTCGCTCCTGCGCCATCAGCGCACGTGTTTGGGGCTCGATCATGGGTCCGATCATGAATTTCCTTGGCAACCTGCAATACGTTGCCATTGCCGCAACGGGAGGCGCTTTGGTGCTGTCGGGCAGCGCGATCAGTATCGGCAGCATTCAGGCAATGCTCCAGTATTCCAAAAAATTCACCCGCCCGATCAACATGATCGCCAACCAGTATTCGAGTATTCTCACCGCCCTTGCAGGTGCCGAGCGTATCTTTGAGATCATGGACTCGGCAGACGAGATCGACGAGGGTACCCGTGAAGTTGAGATCTCGGAAATGAACGGTCATATCGAATTCAAGGATGTTCATTTTGCCTACGTTCCCGACCACCCCGTTCTCAAGGGCTTGAACCTCTCGGTTCGCCCCGGACAAAAGATCGCCATTGTTGGCGCAACGGGCTCGGGTAAGACCACCGTGGTCAATCTGCTCACGCGTTTTTATGAGATCGACCGCGGTCAGATCACCATCGACGGCATTGACATCACCGAGCTTCCCAAAGCCGACCTCCGCCACGCCATTGCCATCGTTTTACAGGACACGGTGCTGTTCTCCGATACCATTCGCAACAACATCTGCTACGGTCACCCCGAAGCCACCGAGGAGGATCTGCGCCGCGCCGCCGCAACCGCCAAAGCCGACCGCTTCATTGAGCGTTTGCCAGACGGCTACGATACGCTGCTGACCGAATCGGGTTCGAATCTCTCGCAAGGTCAGCGTCAGCTTCTCGCCATCGCGCGTGCCGTCCTCGCCGATCCCAAAATTCTGATTCTGGACGAAGCCACCTCAAACGTTGACACCCGTACCGAAATGCAGATTCAGGAGGCAATGGTCGCCTTGATGAAGAACCGTACCTCGCTGATCATCGCACACCGACTTTCCACCATCCGTGATTCCGACCTCATTGTCGTGATCCGCGACGGTATCGTTGCCGAATCGGGTACCCACGATTCCCTCCTCGCCCTCGGCGGCGAATACGCAAAGCTCTACCAAAACCAATTTGCAGGGATACAAACTTAAGGGGAAGATGGATTGTTATGGAGGGGGAGGAGACCTTTTGCAAAAGGTCTCCTCCCCCTCCAAACCACCCCCTTCTCCCAAAAGCTTTTAAACAGGCAAAGAAGAGGGCATGAGTCGCTAAACGC
>JAFTKI010000059.1 GCA_017453335.1 Clostridia bacterium | reverse complement strand
TGGTGGTGGTGATGGTGATGGTGATGTTCATGCTCGTCTTCATCGTGACCATGCTCATGATGGTGATGGTGACACTCACACTCGGGATCGTCACACTCGTCGTCATGAACGGAAGCCGCCAGGCGTGCCAGCTCTTCCTCAATCGTGTCGCGGCGCTCCATTGCTGCCAGAAGCTGTTTGCCATCCAAGGAATCCCAAGGCGTGGTAACGATAATAGCAGTGGGATTCTTTTCGCGCAGGAGCTTGACCGACTCCTCGATCTTTTCGTCGGTTGCGTTCTGCGTATGAGAAAGCACGATGCAACCGGCATTGGAGATCTGATCGTTGGAGAATTCACCGAAATTTTTCATATACATTTTGCATTTCTTGACGTCTGCAACTGTGGTAAAGCCATTGAGCAATACTTCGTCGGAGCCAAGATTTTGTACGGCACGAATGATGTCCGAAAGCTTTCCAACACCCGAGGGCTCGATCAGGATACGGTCAGGATGGTACTCATCCAGCACTTTTTGAAGCGCCTTCCCAAAGTCGCCAACCAGGGAGCAGCAAATGCAACCGCTGTTCATTTCGGTCACTTCAATTCCCGCATCCTGCATAAAGCCACCATCAATACCAATCTCGCCGAATTCATTTTCAATCAAAACCAGCTTTTCGCCAACGTAAGCCTCATTTAACAGCTTTTTGATCAGCGTGGTCTTTCCGGCACCCAAAAAGCCGGAAAAAATATCAATTTTCGTCATAAAAATCATCCTCTTTTTTCAAAAAATCCTACCCTAACATTATACATCTATTTCAAAGAAAAGTCAACCGTTCCGTTTGATTTTAAAAATCTTTTTTCAAAAAAGCAAAATTTACATAATTATTAGCAAGAATTATATAGAAATTCACAACATTATACTGTATAATATAATCACATAGAGTTTACTTTTTCCGGCTCAGCATAAAACGGAATTCGCAACTCTTATTTGTTGATTAAGGAAAGGATCATGAACATGAACATTCAATGCTTGAAAGAGTTTGACCTCGGAATTCATCTGGAGCACGTGCGCTCTGTATCTGTAAACCTTGGCAAGGACCTGGGGGAAGGAATGGTATTCGTCTATTCCGAAGCCAGAGATCAGGACCCCTGGCAGGAGGGCTTCAATTATCCCAAAGGAACCTTGAAAATGGCGGTGTATACCATGAGCGGACTTCAGGTATGGAAAAAAGATCTTGGTTGGGGCGCCATCAACGGTGTATGGTACACCCCGTTTATTACCTTTGACCTTGACAGTGATGGAATTGATGAGATCTGGCTTGTCAACAATCACGCCGAGGAAAGACCTTTCAGTCTCAAGGCACGCGTTCTCGAACGTATTGACCCCTTGACCGGTAAGGTTACGGGATCCTGGCCGTGGCCTGAAAGCGTGGAGGAGCTCAACATGTCTCATGCTTATCGATTCTACCTCACCGGCGGATACGTGCACGGAGAGCCCGTTTTGGTAACGGCGCAAGGCTGCTACCGAGATATGTTCTTACAGGCATACAATCCAAACATGGAAAAGCGCTGGGACATCACGATTCCCTACGATGACGGCGGTTGCCGCACCTGCCACTCCTGCCCGGTTCTCGACTTTGACGAAGACGGCGTTGACGAGCTGTTTTGGGGTGAGCGCGTGCTCAGCTTGGACGATGGCAGAGAGCTGTATTGCGGCGACAGAGGCTTGTACTTTGGTCATTCCGACGTCGTACTTCCCTTTGTGGACGACGAAACCGGCAAAAAATACATCTATACCTGCCGCGAGGACGACGAGCGCCCCGGTGTTCCCCGTGTGGTCACCTATAACGAAAAGGGCGAGCGCGTTTGGATCGGTGTAGACGAAGAATTTGGCCATATGCACCACGGTTGGATTGCAAACATCGGTGAAAACCGCCGCAAAATCGCCATGGCTTTGCGCTACGGTCAACGCGTGTTCAACGGCAAAAAAATGGAATTCAGAGAACCGAAGCATTTCTATTTTGATGCGATTACGGGCGAGGAGGTAGAATCTCCGTTCCCCTACCCCGGCTCTTACTACATGCCCATCGACTTTGACGGCGACGGATACCACGAATTTTACGCCTCCGACGGACTTTCCGATGAAAGCACAGGCTATATCCGTGACCGTTTTGGTAACTTTATCGCTTACGTTGGGGGAACTGCAAGACTGGTGCGCTCCGGAAAGATCCTCGATCTGCCCGGTGAACAGTTGATGGTATACTATCCCGATGAACGCAAGGTAAGAGTTTGGGGCGACGTTGATGCCGTAGAAAGCGACTATTTTAAAAAGAAGTTTTCCAATCCTTATCACAAGAGAGTCCAGCATTTTATGGGTGCGGGCTACAACCATATTTACAGCCGCGTGACCTGCGCGATGACCTGATCAAGGGGAGATTTTTATGAAAGCAATATTTTTAAACCAAACGCCCTCCAAAATTACCGGGGAGGTTTATCCGCAACACGTGATTGACGAGCTTCGTACGATTGCGGATATCGACACGACCGTTTATTCCAGAGAGGACGTGATCGAGTCCGACCACAAGTTTGACGACGTCGAATACGTTTTTACCACCTGGGATTTCGGACCTATGACCGAGGAGCAGATCAAAAAACACCTTCCCTCCCTCAAGGCGGTATTTTATGCTGCAGGAACGGTGCAGTATTTTGCAAGACCGTTTTTGAATTGCGGTGTCAAGGTCTTTTCCGCATGGGCGGCAAACGCCGTTCCCGTAGCGGAATATACCGTGGCGCAGATCATTCTTGCCAATAAAGGCTACTACCTTTCCGCTCCCATTGCAAAGAACAGAAAATATAAGGAGAGTCGTCAGTTCTTCCTCAACTATCCCGGCAACTTTGACGTAAAGATCGGCATCATCGGTGCGGGGATGATCGGCAAGCTTGTCATTCAGCTGCTCAAGGCATACCACATGGAGGTTTTGGTGTTTGATCCTTTCCTTTCCGATGAAAAAGCCTTGGAGCTGGGAGTCAGAAAGGTTGATCTTATGGAGCTCTTTTCTACCTGTCACGTGGTTTCCAACCACCTTGCCAACAACGCCCAAACGCAAGGAATGCTCAAGCGCGTGCACTTTGAGGCAATGCGCCCCTACGCTACGTTTCTCAATACGGGCAGAGGCGCACAGGTCGTGGAGGAGGATCTGATCGCTGTCTTGCGCGAGCGCCCTGACCTGGTTGCTGTGCTCGACGTCACCTATCCCGAGCCTCCCGTAAACGAAAGCCCCTTTTACGATTTGGAAAACTGCATTCTCACGCCTCACATTGCGGGCAGCTGTGGCTTTGAAAAGTATCGCATGGCTGAATATATGCTTGAAGAATACCGTAATTTTACAAACGGTCTTCCCTGCAAATATGAGGTCACCTTAAAAATGTTGGAGACAATGGCATAATCCCATAGCAAGCAAAAAAACATGAACGATACAAATCATATCACCAACGGAGAGGAAAATAAATTTTCCTCTCCCGAATATCGACGCTCCAGAGTAGCCTACGTTCTGTACGCGTTGTTTGATTATTTTGTCGGCATTTTGGTGGCAGATGCCTTTTTGGCAAAGCTGCTCTCAGCCATGGGCTTTCGGGATAGCGAGATCGGTATTCTTGCCTCCTTTATTTCTCTTGCTTTTGTATTTCAACTGTTTTCTCTTTTATTAACAAAAAAGCGCAACAGCAAAAAAGGAATGATCCTGGTGCTAAATACGCTTGGTCAAATGTTCTTTTTTGCACTCTACGTGTTGCCGTTGATCGAAATCGATCTCTATTTGCGCCGTGCTTTGGTATATGTCTTTATCATCGGTGCATATATGTGCAAATACTTGGTATCTAACTTTTTGTTCCAATGGGCAAATGGTTACGTAGATCCAAATAAGCGTGGATCCTACTCGGCAACCATGGAGATCGTTTCCTTGATCGGAGGTATTATCTTTTCCCTGTCAATGGGAGCGATATTCAATTGGTTTGAAAGTCAAAACAACCTCATGGGGGGATTTTTCTTTCTTGCAATTGTGATTCTGATCTCAAACATTCTCGTTTTTATCTCTTTGACTTTGATCAAAAGAGAGCATACGGGAAATGCGGTCGACTCTTCTTCCAAAAAACTCTCCGATATCTTCAAAAACACCTTGGGCAACAAAAATTTCCGTCACCTTCTTGTAATCGCAGTTCTTTGGAAATCGGCAGAATACTTTACTTTGGGATTTATGGGACCGTTCAAAACGGATACACTGGGAAACGGGCTTGCTCTATCGGTGCTTTTTGTTCAAGTGATCAGCATTGCAAGCAGTCTGATCCGAATGCCGTTTACGAATATTTTTGGTAAATATTCCGATAAACACAGTTTTGCCTCCGGATTTTATCTTTCTTTGTTCATCGGTGCTGCGGCATTCCTTTGTAACGTATTCACTACGAAAGAAACCTGGTTCCTGGTGATCGCGCATACCATACTGTATGCGGTCTGCGCTGCCGGAAACGGTAAAAACGCCCAGAATATGATCTACAGCTACGTTGATATTGATTATATCGCCGAAGGAATGGCCCTACAAAACTGCATCAGCGGAGTTTGTGGCTTCCTTTGCTCACTTGTGGCAGGCGCGATTTTAGAAGCAGTGCAACAAGCCGGAAACATGTTCTTTGGAATTCCAATGTTCGGACAACAGCTGCTTGGACTGATTTCCGCTTTGCTTTGCGGAATATGCATCATATATATGCGTGCAACAATTTTAAAAGAAAAAGTGATCAAGCAATAGTTTGGATACAGTCGTTTTTGTGGAGAAAAAATCATTCAAAAAGCTTTACAATCCCCAAAAACTATGGTATAATGTTAGATATATAATATCTAACATGGGTGCGGTTTTGTGGCAAGAAGATCTCTTGTCTTTTACTTTGAACCCCTGCAGAAAGGAAAGGTCATAGATATGAAAGAAATCAATTACGAATTCAGAAAGCGTTTTTCCATCGTCCACCGTGACGACAGACGCGACAATATGAAAAAATGCCCTGCGGGATACATTGAGGTTACGTCGGATTGGTGTATTACCTTGCCGGATACTGCAAGTATCGTCCTTCGAAACGCCGCAAAAGACCTGGAGGACTATTTCTTTGTTTCGATGGGGATTTCTCTGAAGCTGATTCGCGAAAGTGAATGGAACGGTAACCAAAAACGCATTGTTTACGCTGTTGATCCTGCAATCAAAGAGCATTCCTATCACTTTGCGGTGGCAGAAAACGAGATCGTTCTTTGCGGTACGAGTGATAAAATGGCAGCGCAGGCAGGCTACTTTTTGGAGGACCTGATGAACCTTTGCGAAGGTCCGTTTGTTGAGCCGTGTGACACGGTCAGAACCTCCCTTTTCAATCCCCGTATGGTGCATTCCGGATACGGACTTGATATGTATCCAACCGAGCATCTGGTAAACATTGCACACGCGGGCATCTCCTCGATCCTTGTGTTCATCAATGACGTTGACATCACACCTCATGGTTACCATGATTTTAACGACCTTTGCAACAGAGCCGCAAGCTACGGCATTGACGTATACGCCTACAGCTATCTTGCCAACAAATTGCACCCCGACGACGATGGTGCCGAGGAATTTTACGAAAATCTTTACGGTAAATTCTTTGACCGCTGCCCCTACTTTAAAGGGATCGTTTTTGTTGGCGAATCTTGCGAATTCCCTTCCAAGGATACGCACTCCAAGGGCATTCGCCGCTTGGATAACAGAGATGCAAACGGAAAGCCGCTTGTGGTCAATGATAAGCCTCATCCCGGTTGGTATCCTTGCTATGACTACAAGGATCTGATGGAAATGATCGACAAGATCATTCGCAAGCGTCAGCCCGATTGCGATATCGTATTTTGGTCCTATAACTGGTGCCGCGCAGATGCAGCAGCACGCAAGGCGTTGATCGATACGCTCCCCAAAGATATCACCCTCCAAGCAACCTTTGAAATGGGCACCACCCTGCATCGCGATGGCTTTGATCTGAGATTGGCAGATTATAACGTCCACTTCCCCGGTCCCGGTACTTATTTTACCAGCGAGGGCGAATTTGCAAAAGAAAACGGTTTGCGCTTTTATTCCATGACCAACACAGGCGGACTTACCTGGGACGTTGGTGTCGTTCCCTACGAGCCCGTTCCCTATCAATGGATGGAGCGTTATGAAGGAATGATCAAGGCGCACGAGGAGCTCGGTCTTTGCGGTACGATGGACAGCCACCACTTCGGTTTCTCCCCCTCCTTTATCTCGGATCTTGCAAAATGGGCATTCCATTATCCGAGAGTGGATCTGGACGATACCCTTACGCGCATCGTCGCGCGTGATTTCTCCTCGGAGTATGCAGACGAGGTATGCCACGCAATGAAGCTGTGGAGTGATGCAATCAATCACATGATCCCTACCAATCACGATCAGTACGGTCCTTGCCGTATGGGTCCCGCGTATCCCTTTATCCTATTTGCAAATGACGACGTTCAAATTCCAACCGTTCCGTATGCACATTTTGGAGGAAACGCGATCTGCTATCCGGTTTATGCATTCAGCAACCTCCGCAACGAGTGGTGGTCAGGAATCATCGACACGGAAGAAAATATTAAAAAGTTCGACTATGAAACCGAAAATTTCAAGCAGGCAAGAGATCTGTTCAACGAAGGCTGTCAAATCGTTCGCGCTGTCATCGACAAGATTCCCGAGCGCAAGCGTGAAAATGCATTGAGAATTTACGGAACCGCCAAGTTTATGGCAAACACAGCGGAAACAGCTGTCAACATCAGAGAATTTTTCAAATTGAAGCGTTTCTTTGAGGCCGCAACGCCCGAACGTCAGAACGAAATGCTGGATGAACTGACCGTGATCTGCAAGCGAGAGCTTGAAAATGCAAAGGCGACCATTCCGCTGGTAGAGTTTGACTCTCGCCTTGGATATGAGCCGAGCATGGAGTACATGTGCGATGCGGCTCATCTGGAGTGGAAGATCGCTTTGTTGCGCGACGTGATCGAAAGGGAGATTCCTTCGCTTTACCGAAAATAAGCATAGGGCATGAAAGAGATCAATTACGAATTCAGAAAGCGTTATTCGATCGTGCACCGCGACGACCGACGCGACTATATGAAAAAATGCCCCAACGGCTACGTCGAGGTGTCCTCCGATTGGTGCATCACCCTGCCCAACGACGCGCCCGTGGTGCTTCGCAATGCGGCACGCGATCTGGAGGATTATTTCTTCGTTTCGATGGGCGTTTCCGTAAAGATTATTCGCGAGAGTGAGTGGAACGGTACGCAAAGCAAAATTGCGTACGGCATCGATCCCGCGATCAAGGAGCATTCCTACCGCTTTGCCGTTGCGGAGAATGAGATCGTTCTATGTGGAACGAGTGACCGCATGGCGGCGCAGGCGGGATACTTCCTTGAGGACTTGATGAACCTTTGTGAAGGTCCGTTCGTCAAGCCGTGTGACGAGACTCGAACCTCGCTCTTTAACCCCAGAATGGTGCATTCGGGCTACGGACTTGACATGTACCCCACGGAGCATCTGCTCAACATTGCGCACGCGGGGATCTCCGCCATTCTTGTATTCGTCAGCGGCGTGGATATCACGCCACACGGATATCACGATTTCAACGATCTGTGCCACCGTGCATCGCAATACGGCATTGACGTATACGCCTACAGCTATCTTGCAAACAGACTGCACCCCGATGACGAGGGCGCACAGGAATTTTACGAAAATTTGTACGGAACGTTCTTTGACCGATGCCCGTACTTCAAGGGAATCATTTTTGTCGGCGAATCCTGCGAGTTTCCGTCCAAGGACGAGCATTCCAAGGGCATTCGCCGCCTTGATAATTTGGATGCGAACGGCAAGCCGATTGTGAATAGCAACAAACCGTATCCCGGCTGGTATCCTTGCTACGATTACAAGGATCTGATGGAGATGATAGGCGGGATCATCCGCAAGCGTCAGCCCGATTGCGATATCGTGCTCTGGTCCTATAACTGGGGACGCACGGATGCGGCGGCACGCAAGGCACTCGTTGACACGCTTCCCAAGGACATTACCCTGCAGGCAACCTTCAAGGGGACTACGATTGAGCGCGACGGCTTTTCATTGCGACTGGCAGACTACAACGTGTACTACCCCGGTCCGGGCGCTTACTTTACGACCGAGGGGCAATTTGCAAAGGAGAACGGCTTGCGCTTTTACTGCATGACCAACACGGGTGGTGCGACGTGGGACGTCGGTGTGATTCCGTACGTGCCCGCGCCCTATCAATGGATGAAGCGCTACGAGGGGATGGTCGACGCGCATGAAAGGCTCGGACTTGTGGGAACGATGGATAGCCATCATTTCGGATTTTCGCCGTCCTTCATTTCCGATCTTGCCAAGTGGGCGTTCCACTATCCGAGGGTGGATATAGACGAGACACTAAAACGCATCGTCTCTCGCGACTTCTCGGAGGAGTGTGCGGATGAGGTTTTGCATGCCCTCAGACTTTGGAGTGATGGCGTAGGGCATATGATCCCGACCAATCACGACCAATACGGTCCTTGCCGCATGGGACCTGCGTATCCCTTTATTCTCTTTGATCATGCCGACGTTGAAATTCCCACCGTGCCGTACGCGCATTTTGGCGGAAATAAAATCTGCTACCCCGTTTACGCATACAGCAATCTTCGCAAGGAGTGGTGGCCCGGAATCATCGATACCGAGGAACAACGCGCAAAATTTGATTACGAAACCAAGAATCTTCTCGAGGCGCATGAGCTTTTCACCAAGGGCTGTGAGATCATGAAAAAAGCTATCGACCGCATCCCCTTGCGCAAGCGCGAAAACGCCTTGCGTTTGTGGGGAATTGGTCAATTTATGGCAAACACGACCGAAACGGCAGCCAACATCAGAGAATTTTTTAAGCGCAAGAGGGCACTTGACAATGCTGACGCCGCACAGAACAATCGTTTGTTGGATGAAATGAGAGACATCTGCTTGCGCGAGCTGGAAAATGCAAAGGCGACCATTCCGCTGGTAGAGTTTGACTCTCGCCTTGGATACGAGCCGAGTATGGAGTACATGTGCGATGCGGCACATCTGGAATGGAAGATCGCGCTTCTCAACGACGTGATCGAAAAAGAAATTCCTTCCCTCTATAAAAAGTAAACACGTAGGAGATCTGCTATGAAACAGCATTTGTTGCCCCAAGAAGGCAATTTTTACAAGGCTTGCCTGCACGTTCATACCACCTGCTCGGATGGTTTGGCTACCCCCGAAGAAATCAAAAAAATGTATATGGGACAGGGGTACTCCATCGTTGCATATACCGATCATGAGGTCATCGTTCCGCACAACGATTTAAGGGATGAGAATTTTCTCCCCATTACGGGAGCAGAGCTCTCGGTCAACAAAAATCTCCCGGGGCTTTCCTACCGTTACAGCAAGCAGTATCATTTGAATATCCTTTCCAAGGATCCCGAAAAAACGGACATCTCGTTTTTCACCATGAGCTACCTCTACTGGAAATCGAGCCTTCCCTACATCAGCGAAAAAATGAAAGAGACCGAATATCCGCGCGAGTACAATAACGAATGTGTCAACGATATGATCCGCCGTGCACGTGAGGAAGGCTTTCTCATTGCGCTGAATCACCCCGGGCTATCCGGGCAAAACTATCCGGATTATGCGGAGCTGAAGGGCTTTTGGGGCGTTGAGGTGCATAATAGTGGCTCTGTGGGGCTTGGGCGCGTGGAAACCGAGCAACCCTTGATTGATCTTTTGGAGCTTGGGGAACGTGTCTTCCCTCTTGCCACCGATGATATGCATGGGGCGTATGATCAGAAATCGATTAACGCGATTGGCGGTTGGACAATGATCAAATCCCCCGCTTTGAATTATGATGCCGTGATGAATTCCTTGGAAAAAGGCGATTTTTATTCCTCTACAGGACCTGAGATTCACGAGTTGTATTTAGAGGACGGTATTTTAACGGTAAAATGCTCCGAGGCAAGCCTGATCCGTGTCAATACCGAGCGTCGCGTTTCCATGATCCAAAAAGCAAAAGAAGAGCCCTTGACGCAGGTCACCTTTGACATGAAATCGTATTTTGACGGCTCGTTTGAAGAAAACATGCTTTGTAAGCCCTATTTCCGTGTCACCGTGCAGGACAAAGAAGGCAAACGCGCTTACACGAGAGCTTATTTTTTGGATGAGCTTCAAGACGTTCATCCTCAAAAATAAGCACTTGAATACTGTTTTTTCGAATAAAAAATACGGGGAAACGCAAATTGCGTTTCCCCGTATTTTTATTTGATTTGATCCAATTACAGACCGCGCTTGATGTAGCTGGTGTGCAGAATCTCGTGTGCCTTGTGGCTGTTGGGCTCGCCGAAGAACTCATCGTACAGAACCTGAACAGCAAGGTTGTCCTGAGACTTACGCAAAGAATCATTTGCGTCGTCATTATACAGAACAGCTGCACGAACTGCGCGCAGATCCATGCTCATGCGAACGCTTGCGGGCTGAATGGGCTGACCGCCGCCGTTTACACAGCCGCCGGGGCATCCCATGATCTCGATGAACTGAACATCGAGCTCGCCGTTCTTCACCATGTTCAACAGCTTCTTAGCCATACCGGTGCTGGAAGCAACCGCTACGTTCACGGTCAGGTCACCCAGCTTGTAAGAAGCGGTCTTAATACCCTCAGTACCGCGAACCTCGGTAAAGTCAACCTTCTCGAGCTTCTTGCCAAGGATCTTCTCTGCCGCGTAACGGAGAGCAGCCTCCATAACGCCGCCGGTTGCGCCGAAGATCGCACCTGCGCCGGAGCCGATTGCAAAGGGATCGTCAAACTTCTCGTCCTCAAGAGCGCGGAAGTTGATGCCTGCCTTCTGGATCATTCTGCCAACCTCACGGGTGGTGATTGCGTAATCCACGTCGGGAACGCCTGCGGCATTCTGGTCGGGACGGCCTACCTCAAACTTCTTTGCGGTACAAGGAATTGCGGAAACCATAACGATATCCTTGGGATCCCAGCCCATCTTCTGTGCGTAGTAGGTCTTAACTACTGCACCAAACATCTGCTGAGGAGACTTGCAGGTAGAAAGGTTCTCTGTGAAATCCGGGAAGTAGTGCTCGCAGTACTTGATCCATCCGGGAGAGCAAGAGGTGATCATAGGAAGAACGCCATTATTCTGGATTCTGCCGATGAGCTCGTTTGCTTCCTCAACAATGGTCAGGTCAGCGGTGAGATTCATGTCGTAAACACCGTCAAAGCCGAGTGCCTTGAGTGCTGCAACCATCTTGCCCTCAACGTCGGTGCCGGGCTCGTAGCCGAAGCATTCGCCGAGCTGTGCACGAACGGAAGGAGCGGTGCAAATAACGGTGTGCTTGGTGGGATCTGCAAGAGCTGCAAATACACCGTCGGTATCATCTCTCTCGTACAGAGCGCCTACGGGGCAAGCTACGATGCACTGACCGCAGTTGATGCAGGAGGTTGCTGCCAGGGGCTGCTCGAATGCAGAGCCGATGTAGGTATCAAATCCACGGTTGTTGGCACCGATGACGCCGATCTCCTGGATCTTGGAGCAGGTTGCTACGCAACGGCGGCAAAGAATGCACTTATTGTTATCGCGGATGATGGGAGTCTTATCGTCAACCTCGTATACGTTGGTCTCACCCTCAAAGCTGGAGAACTCTACGCCGTACTCGCGGCAAAGGGTCTGCAGCTCGCAGTTGGTGGAACGAACGCAGGAGAGGCACTTCTTATCGTGATTGGAGAGCAACAGCTCCAGATTCATCTTGCGGGATGCAGCGATCTTGGGGGTGTTGGTCTTGATCTCCATGCCCTCGGTGCAGGGGTAAACGCAAGCGGTTACCATTCTCCAAGGACCAAGTGCGGGACCGCGCATTTCTGCAACCTCAACCAAGCAGAGGCGGCATGCACCGATCTCGTTAATATCTTTCAAGTAGCAGAGCGTAGGAATATCGATATGCGCTGCTTTTGCGGCTTCCAGAACCGTGGAACCCTTGGCAACAGAATACTCTTTGCCGTTAATTTTTACTTTAATCATATCCATTTGTCCACAATTCTCCTTTCTTAACCTTTGGAAATAGCTTTGAACTTACATGTGGGCATACAAGCACCGCACTTTACGCACTTTGCAGGATCGATTGCGAAGGAAGCCAGCTTATGGCCGGGAGCAACGTAATCGGTTCTGGTGATTGCAGAAGCAGGACAATTCTTAGCACACATGCCACATCCGATACACTTATCGGCATCGATGGTAAAGCTGAGCAGGCTCTTACATACACCTGCGGGGCACTTCTTATCCACGATATGAGCGATGTACTCCTCGCGGAAGTAACGCAGGGTGGAAAGAACGGGGTTCGGAGCGGTTTGTCCAAGTCCGCACAGAGATGCGGATTTGATGTAATTGGAGAGTTCTTCCAATCTGTCAAGATCCTCAAGCTCACCCTTACCTGCGATGATCTTATCCAGGATCTCAAGCAATCTCTTGGTACCCACACGACACGGCGTGCACTTACCGCAGGATTCATCAACCGTAAAGTCAAGGAAGAAGCGTGCAATGTCAACCATGCAGTTGTCTTCGTCCATAACGATCAGACCGCCGGAGCCCATCATAGAGCCGATTTCAAGCAGGTTATCGTAGTCGATAGGAGTATCGATCAGGTGTGCAGGGATGCATCCACCGGAAGGACCACCGGTCTGCGCAGCCTTAAACTTCTTACCACCGGGGATACCGCCACCAATCTCTTCGATGATGTGACGCAGAGTCGTTCCCATAGGAACCTCAACAAGACCGGTATTCTTGATCTTACCGCCAAGTGCAAATACCTTGGTACCCTTGGATTTCTCGGTACCGATGGACTTAAACCAATCTGCACCCTTGAGAATGATCTGAGGAATGTTTGCATAGGTCTCAACGTTGTTCAAAACGGTAGGACGATCGAACAGACCCTTGACAGCCGGGGAAGGAGGACGAGGACGAGGCTCGCCGCGCTTACCCTCGATAGAGGTCATCAATGCAGTCTCCTCACCGCAAACGAATGCGCCCGCACCCAGACGGATGCCGAGGTCGAATTCGAAATCGGTGCCGAAGATATTCTTGCCGAGCAAGCCGTATTCCTTTGCCTGGTCAATTGCGATCTGCAAACGCTTAACAGCGATCGGATACTCTGCACGAACGTAAACGTAACCCTGGTTTGCGCCGATTGCGTAGCCGGCAATTGCCATAGCCTCGATCAAAGCGTGGGGGTCACCCTCGAGAATGGAACGGTCCATAAATGCACCCGGGTCGCCCTCGTCTGCGTTACAGCAAACGTACTTTTGAACCTGACCACGGTTTCCGGAAGCGAACTTCCACTTCATACCCGTGGGGAATCCTGCGCCTCCGCGTCCGCGCAAGCCGGAATCCAGAATGGTAGCGATAACGTCATCGGGAGTCATTTCGGTCAGCACCTTACCAAGGGCTGCATAACCGTCCATTGCGATGTACTCCTCAATGTTCTCGGGGTTGATCACACCGCAGTTACGCAGTGCCAGGCGGTACTGGGATTTATAGAAGATGGTATCATTCAAAGAAGAATGTGCTGCCTCTGCATTTTCTTTGGCATCGCCGGTATCGTTGTATACGAGTCTTTCAACAACGCGTCCCTTGAGCAAATGCTCGCTTACGATTTCTGCTACGTCCTCGGTGGTAACGTTGCTGTAGAACGTACCGTCGGGATAGATGATAACGACAGGGCCCAGAGCGCAAAGACCAAAGCAACCGGTTTGAACGACCTTTACTTCTTCAGCCAAACCGTTCTTTTCGATCTCATTTCTGAACGCCTCTTGAATTTTCGGGCTTCCGGAGGAAGTACAACCTGTACCTCCGCAAACCAATACGTGTGCGCGAATCATAAAATTGATACCTCCAATTATACATTCTTAGCAGCGGTGATCGTGTATTCCTGCACGACCTTGCCACCCTTGATGTGCTCTTTCAGTACTTTTTCCGCTTTTTCAACGGTCATTTTAACGTATGTCACCTTTTCCTTGCCGGCTTCGTAAACCTCAACAACGGGTTCATACTGGCAAATGCCAACACATCCGGTCTGGGATACGACAACACTGCCGTTCAAGCCTTCCTTATCAACTCCCTCAACAAAGGCGTTGAGAACAGGACGAGCACCTGCTGCGATACCGCAAGTAGCCATACCCACAACAATGCGAGTACCGTTACTACCCTCACGCAGCACGATTTTGTCCTTCATTTTGTCTCTGATAGCTGCAAGCTCTGCCAAAGATTTCATAGTTCAGTTCCTTTCCTTTTATTGTTAATTATTTTTATATTGCTCTTGTAAATACTGTGCGATCCATCGGATGATCTCAGGATCACTCAGCGGAACCTCGGCACCAAGGATCTCGCGCATCTGCCGTGTATCCAGCAGCACTTGAAATTCCTGTGATTCGTGCCGAAATTCAAAATCAATGTCCGGACTTCCCTGTATCATGGTCGTCACGGTGGAGACGATATCTCCCATTGGGGTAAAATCGATATGCTTTTTGTAAAAGGTTGCCACAACCTCTGTCCCGTGTGAATCAGGATACTCCGACTCGTGCCGTGAAGAGATCGTTACACTGCCGCCGGTCTGTTCGGCAGCCAGCTTCAAAAGAGGAATTCCCAATCCAACCTTTCGCGTTGTTCGTGTCGTATAAAACGGATCAATAACGCCGCGCAAGGTCTCAGCGGTCATGCCACAGCCATTGTCGGTCACCGTCATGGTCAACCAATCGTCGGTCTCCCGCAAACAGATCTGTATTAGGGTTGCCCCTGCCTTGACCGAGTTTTGAGAAATATCCAGCACGTTCAACGAAAGCTCTTTCATGTTCTCTCTCCTCTCAAAAGGCGAAACAGATTCTTGCGAACAAGATCCGAGCTGTACGGCTCATCCTCCAGCTCCAAAAAATGCTCCTTATCGCGGATGTCCCAAAGGTAATGCGCGTCCGAGCCGTTCAAGAGTAGCATCTGCTCCAATTGCGGATGCATCGGACGCAGGACCTCGCGCTTTATCATATCGTGCAACTCCGCCAAGGCAAAGTGCGGAGTGGGTGGAAACATACCAAGGGTTGCCAGGATCCCGTTAGACTCACGGTCCACGTGCGCGGGATAGCAGACGCCTTGAAACTGTTCCACAAGCGCGGGAACATCATCCAGCGAAAGCTGCGTTGCGTTGGAAAGCAGATCCTCTTCCGTACCGATGACCGCGTCGTTTTCGTCCATCAAGAGCTGATCTCCGAAAATATCCGTTCGGTTTTTCACGCGGATACGGTAAGAATCCACAGCCTTATCAAATTGTAAGGCATCCTCCAAGGCTTCAAACAAGCACACGATGTGAATGTCCTCTGACGTTGTCAACTCCATTCCCGCCACGGGAATGATGCCCTGCTTTTTTGCCGCCGCAAAGAATGCAGGACAGTTGCGGCAGGAGTTATGATCGGTCAGAGCAACAATGTTCAATCCTGCCAATGCCGCCATCCCCGCAATATTATTGGGGGTCATATCATTGTCGGCACAAGGGGACAGACAGGAGTGAATGTGAAAATCGTAATAATAACGATTCACTTGATCAACGCCGCAAGAGCCGCGGCAAGCTGATAAGCGGTCTTTTCAGATGTATATACGTTTATCCCCTTTTGTTCGGCGGTTTGGCGTACATTTTCATCCAAGGTAACGCCCTCTGCCAAAACGATACATGCAACATCTGCAAGCGAAGCGACCGCTACGATATTGATATTGGACATAATCGTGATCCACACGTCACCGCCGGAAGCTCGTCCCATGACCCAGCTAAGCAAATCACCGATGTAAACACCGGAAGCCTCACGGGTGGGATCCGCCTCGGAAAGCGGCGTCAGGGAAAGTGATTTTGCAATTTCAGCAATTGTCATGACTGTCCCCTCCTTGATTCTGCAGATCCATCATTTTACTTTTTTCAACCGGACAACCGCTTCTTTTGGCGGTTCCTCGAACAACGTCCTCGGCAAACGCACGACACGTAGGAGCGCCGCATGCACCGCAATCGATTCCGGGCAACGCATCGCGCAATTTTTGGATATCCGCCATCATACGAAGGGACTCCGCAAAATTCTCGCTCAAACGTTGAATTGGACGGTAGGTTGGCAGGTTTTCAAAAAAGTAATATTCGGGAATGTATTCCCTTTCCTCGTCGCTCAGAAAGCTTTGTGAAACGGGCAGATAGCGACGAAGAGTTTGCAATCTTGCTTTTGCTACAAACGGATTCTCAAGCGCCATCACGCCGCCCACGCACCCTCCGGGACAAGCATTCAATTCAACGAACTCAAGAGACGAGATGTTACCGTTCTCCAACTGATCCAACACGCGATTGACGTTTTCAATGCCGTCGGCTGCCAGATACTTATCATTGAAGATCGCGGAGGATTCCCCTCCCGAGGTCGCCCAACCGATGCCGATCATGCCGGAACGTGAAAACGGCACCGGCGTTTTTTCACGTCTCATAACGTTCAAAAGGTTAAAGTAGATATCACTAATAGATAAAACCTCGTTGACCGCGCTTTTATATTCTCCAAATCCGTTGCGGACGTAGGAAACCTTTGCAGGGCACGGAGAGATAAAGCAAACACAAATGTCCTCATCCTTCAGTTCCGGATGCTCCTTATGCGCTTTGTCTCTTGCCATTTTTGCCGCGATCTCCATGGGAGGAAGCATCTGCATGATATGTTCCTTCAGCATTGGATAGCGCAACGAGATCAATCGTAAAACAACCGGGCAAGCTGAGCTGATTACCGGCTTTACAACGCTTTCATTTTTGAGGTACAAGCGCGTATAAGCAGAAACCAATTCTGCCGCCTGCGCAACCTCTACTACGTCGTCAAAGCCAATATCCAGCAAGCCCTGGAGGACGTAGTCGATATCCTCCAACTCCTCAAACTGACCGTAAAGCGTTGGCGCAGGAAGAGCGATCTTCCACTTATACTTCATTACGGTATCCAGCTTACTGTAGGTTGCTTTTTTTGCATTGCTTGGGCAATATCGGATACAAACACCGCAATCGATACATCGATCGGGGTTGATCATTGCATGACCTTCATGAATCCGTATTGCCTCTGTCGGACAACGTTTGAGACACATCGTACATCCCGTGCATCTTGATATGTCCAACGAAACGGAATGCTCATAGGTATTCATATTGCCATGACTCCTTTTTGAATTTTACAGCGAATGCTTACAAATTCACCGTCATCAGGATCTTCGTTCCCTTTCCAAGGGCAGAATCGATCTTGATAGAATCGGAATAGCGTTTCATGTTCGGCAGGCCCATACCGGCTCCAAATCCGAGAGAACGGATATTATCCGGCGCAGTAGAAAAGCCTTCCTGCATTGCAAGATCGATATTTGCGATTCCGGGGCCGTTGTCGTTGAGGTGGATCTCAATGCGATCCTCAAAGATCAGCACGTCTGCCTCACCGCCTCCGGCATGAATTACCATATTGATCTCTCCCTCATACATCGCAATAGAAACCTTGCGAATAATTTCGGGTGCGATGCCAAGCTGGCGCAAGCTTTTTTTGACTTGAACCGATGCCTGACCTGCAGAGGTGAAATCCTCACCGTCGACCAAAAAGTGGAACTTTACAGCTTCACTCATACCGCAACTCCGTTTCTGCCTAACCCCGAGGAGTACAGCTTTCCGCAAGCTTCGTACATTCTCTTAGAGGTTTTGAGCAACACCACGCCATGCTCCTTTGCCAAAGCAATGATCTCCTCAGTGGGCTCCTTGGAGCGGACGAATACGATACAAACCATATCCATCATCACCGCGGTGCGTACTACCTGAGGGTTTACCAAGCCTGTCAAAAGTACTGCCTGGTCTTTGACGTATGCGAGAACATCGCTCATCATATCGCTTCCACATGCGGAGAATACCTCTTTTTCAAGCAGGTCATCACCGCAAACGACTTCTGCATGCAGTAAATTTTGAATTTCCGAAATCTTCATACGATGTGTTCCCGACCTTTCAGATGTAAAAAATGATTTTACTTATATTTTGCAAGAATAGAGTCGACGTCGTCAACCGTCAATCTGCCGTAAACCTCGCCGTTTACCGTCAGAACGGGAGCCAATCCGCACGCACCGATGCAGCGGGTAGCTTCGATGGAATACTTACCGTCGGGAGACGTACTGCCAATAGCAACGCCAAGCTTCTCGGAGATCGCGTTGATGATGTCACCGGACCCCTTTACGTAGCAAGCGGTACCAAGACAAACTGCAATGGCATACTGACCGTCGGGATTGAGCTTGAACTGTGCGTAGAAGGATACAATTCCAAAAATCTCTTCCAAGGACACACCGGTCTTTTGAGCAATGATCTCTTGTACCTCAAGCGGCAGATAACCGTAGATCTCCTGTGCTTCCTGAAGAATCGGCATCATAGCACCTTTTTCTCCGGCGTGCTTTTCAATTACGGCAAGCAGTTTTTCTTCCTGCTCTTTTGTCCCGTGAAAATCGACCGTAGTCAATTTCTTTTTCATAATTTCAAACCTCCTGAAATATTTTACTTTGGAACAGTGACGTTGTTTTACGCCAAAAGCAGACAAAATGACCCGCTTTTGGGCATAATACGCCCTGTTCACATAATCGGACATCTTATTATACTACATATTTCTAAAAAAATCTATAGTTTTTCAAAAAAAAGTTATTTTTTTATCAATAAATTTTAATTTATTTTATGGTCACTACGATTTATAAGGTTCATTTTCGATTTTAATTCAAAAAAGCATTAAAAAAAGACAAAGCCTTATGCAATTTTCCGACAGCTTCGGAGACGCACAAGGCTTTGTATTTATTTTTTTATTATCAGTGCTTCAATAAAAATTTGACGGCTTCCCCTACCCAAGGCTCACATTCCATGGGAGATGTCGTGTCGAGTTCCTGTGTAATGTAATTGCCAAGGCAGGTGCCGTGACCGCCTTTTTCCCAAATACGCATTTCAAACGGAATTTTATAACGATGAAGTGCCATAGCGAACAGAAGCGAGCACTCCACCGGAACCGCTTGATCATCAGAATTGTGCCAAAGGAAGGTGGGTGGCGTATCTTCTTTTACCTGACGATCCAAGGAAAGAAGATCGATTATCTCAGGAGTTAATTCTTCCTCGTTTTGAGAAAAGAGATTCAGATAGGAGCCTTTATGCAAGGGGGTAATAACGGGATACGAAAGCACGAGAGAATCGGGACGGTAAATTTTCCTATCCCCTTCCAGCATTCCGTCAATGCAGGAATGATTCCAAAGCGTTCCCACCGACGCTGCCAGATGCCCACCTGCGGAGAAGCCGCAAACCGAGATGCGATTGGGATCAATCCCAAATTCCTCTGCATGCTCTCGAACGTAGCGAACCGCCGAGAGTCCCTCCAGAAGGGATTGTGGGAAGCGTGCGGGATAAACGCTGTAGTTGAGAACGAACGCGCAAAAGCCGTGGGAAAGAAATGAAAGTGCGATTGGCTCTGCTTCACCCTCATAGGTGTGAGAATATCCACCGCCCGGAAAAACGATGATCGCAGGGCGATTGGTTTGAAAATATCCGCGCGGAGAAGCGCCGTGGATATAACAGCGCAGTGGCGCACTTTGATTTTCCACTTTGATTTCGGTTTGAATAAATTGCATTGTAACGTCCTTCTTTCTGTATTTTGGTATGTCGTTTAAGTTATATCAATTTTTCCATGGCATCTGCGATGCGAACGGATGCATTCCCGTCACCGTAAACGGCAGATGGCTTTTTCATCGCGAGGTATTCCTCCGAGTCCTTGATCAAAAGTCGACCAGCAACCTCCAAAATTCCTCTTTCTCCGCTTCCGGCAAGGCGCAATACACCTGCACGAATGCCCTCTTGGCGTTCAGTAGAAAAGCGTGTGACCACAGTTGGAATTCCCAGCGCGACCGCCTCCTCCTGAATGCCGCCGCTATCGGTAATAATGAGATACGCCTTTGCCATGAGGTGATGAAACGAAACGATTTCCGGTGGTTCAATCATTCGGATCCGTGGAACGCCGCACAAGATTTTTGCCGCGGCGCGCACCTCGGGATTGTGATGCAACGGGCAGACGGCAACAACGTCCGGGTATTGCTCCACCAATTGACGAAGCGCACGAAACATGCCCTTCAGATGGTCTCCAAAACTTTCACGCCGATGCGCGGTAAACAGAATCAATCGGTGATCCTTCGGGAGCTCCCACGTATGCGGAGAAAGCTCCTTCTGAAGAGTAAAACGCAATGCATCCACTACGGTGTTCCCGGTGATAAAGATACTGCTCTCGCGTTTTCCTTCGTTTACAAGATTCTTTTTAGCAGTAACGGTTGGGGCAAAATGCCAGGTTGAAATCAATGAGATCGCCTGGCGGTGAAACTCCTCCGGAAAAGGAGAATCCATGTGATACGTCCGCAAGCCTGCCTCTACGTGTGCAATTGGAATTCGTTGATGAAAAGCGGTCAAAGCACCGCAAAAGGCGGTGGTCGTATCTCCCTGCACCACAACGGCACTCGGCTTTTCCGCCGACAGAATTTCATCTAATCCCTTGAGAATGCGCGCGCTGATGCTGGAAAGCGTTTGTCCCGTTCGCATCACGTCAATATCAAAATCCGGCTTGACGTCAAAGGCGCGCAAAGCACTGTCCAGCATATCCCGATGCTGACCCGTGGAGCAAACCAAGACCTCCCAACGCGCACGTCGCTTTAGTTCAAGAATCAAGGGACAAAGCTTGATCGCCTCAGGCCTTGTTCCAATGATAAACATAATTCGTTCCATTCAAAAGCCTCCTTTTTCGGTTCGTTACAATGTACGAACAAAAGAAGGCTTTTAGAACGGTCGTTAAAAAATCAAAGCACTAAATGCATGGGCAAGCCGTTTTCAAACTTACATACCGCTTCTCCCTGAATTAAGGGTAGCAGATACTTGCAACAATCATCGGTAACGTGGTTGCCCTCCTCGTTGATAAAGGCATCGTCCACATAGCGGATCTGATTTGCGATCTCTGCAACGTCACGCGGCTCGAATTGAATGGTATAGGGCGCGTTGGATACGCGTTGCGCAGTGATCATCTGACGCGAAATTCCCTTTCCTGCCGTCTCGATCGCCGCGCGACCGGTGTTGACCGATTCGCACAAGTCTGTGGCGGATGCCAAATGTGCCGCACAGCGTTGCGGAAGATTGAGTTCAATGGAACGAACCTTGCAACCGATCTCCGCCTTGACGGCAAACTCCAATGCCTTGCCCGTTCCGGCAAGATATGCATGACCAAAAGCATCGGTGGCACCGGTCTGCGTACCCTCTCCTACGTAGTGTCCGTCAGAAAAGCGAATTCCCTCCGAAACCGCGATGACAACGTTGGGATGCTTTGCAAGTGCGGCACGAACGTCAGCAAAAAAGCGTTGCAGATCAAACGTACGCTCGGGCAGATAAACAAGATCGGGTTCAACACCGTTGACCACACGACCGATGGCAGAAGCGGCAGTCAGCCAGCCTGCATCACGCCCCATGATCTCGATGATGGTGACCGCGGGAATCTGATATACGGCACAATCACGAATGATCTCCTGTGTGGTAACGGCAATGTACTTTGCCGCTGAACCGTAGCCGGGAGTATGATCGGTTCCGACAAGGTCGTTATCAATGGTTTTCGGCACACCGAGGATCACCATTTCATAATCGTGATCGCGCGTGTATGCGGAAAGCTTTGCAACGGTATCCATGGAATCGTTACCGCCGATGTAAAAGAAATAACGAATGTTATATTTACGGAAAATAGAGATCATTGACTCATAAAAAGCATCATTCTCTCCCATTTTCGGCAGCTTTTTCCGGCAAGAGCCAAGTGCCGCCGCAGGGGTATGCTCCAAAAGCTCCAGCTTTTCTTCGCAGTCAAAAAATGCCGTCAGATCGATCAGCTTTTCCTGCATCAAGCCCTCAA
The DNA here is from genome assembly GCA_017453335.1 of Clostridia bacterium. The sequence continues at coordinate 754 of JAFTKI010000059.1, read as the reverse complement.
CACCGTTTCTCATGCCGTACAGAGTTTGAATACATCCGCCGTCAAGGTGCTCCTTTACACCGCGGATGACACCTGCAAGTGTCGCATTGATTGCAGCGGTAGGACCGCCGCTTTGTCCGACGACTGCATTTCCAACAAGTTGCTTCATAACATTTTTCTCCATTTTCTACAGGTTATCATAAGTATATCACACAAATCATTTCGTGTCAACAAAAAATAGCGTACAAGCAAAAAAAAATACATTCCCCCATATAATGAAACACATTTTACAAGCAAGGAGTCCGTTATGTTTACCACACTTTTTTCACTTCTCACACGCTTTATGCACCTGATTCTTGGAATCAACACACCGCAAAACTTTCCTCCTCCTTTACCCGACGAAGAGGAACGCAAATGCTTTGATCTTGCCAAAGAAGGTGACGAGGATGCAAGGCAAAAGCTGATTTTACACAATTTACGACTGGTATCACACATCGTGCGTAAATACTATTCCGGGGCGCGCAACCCAGAGGATCTGGTATCCATCGGTACGATCGGTTTGATCAAGGCAGTGGACAGCTTCGATCCGCGTAACGGTGCACGCTTTGCTACCTATGCCGCTAAGTGTATTCAAAATGCTATCCTATCATAACGGACTTTTTTGGAGCATATGATGCGAAAAAAGTACCATATGATCAAAAATGGCGTGTATTCCAGCAATTAGGTGAACAAACTTACTTAATGGTACAAAACATCTCCGGTGAGGTAAAGTTCT
>JAFTKI010000058.1 GCA_017453335.1 Clostridia bacterium | reverse complement strand
TTGTAAAGCTGGAAGCCGATCGAACGTGTTTTTTGAGGGGAGGAGGTGATCATACGGTTGGAAAGTCCCGCTTGGGGATGTCCGCCCGTATAGTACAGCATAAAGCGATCGCACCTGCCCAAAAAGTCATCGGCAAAGGTGGTGGCTACCACGGGCGTTTCCACAAGCCCCTGTTCATACAAGGCGTAATGAGAAAGCGCATCGCCAACAGTGTGCTCCGAAATATATTGCTTGACCGTTGCCAGTGCGCGGGAATATGCCTCTGCATGGAAATCCTTGGGTTCGTCAGAAATATGGAACATCAAACGGTCAAAGATCCCCATTTTCTTGGAAAATGCAAGAAATTCGGGAAGATAAGCGTGCAAGAAGGCGGTATATTCCTCGCCGTCCGCAGGATCGTCCCATGAGAAGATACGCTTGATCTCTCCGTTCTCCTCGGCATAAATGTTGATCGCACTCAACGCGCCCCACTGGGAAAAGAGATGACAATGCTCGATCTTCTCGATCCCACAGTCCAAAGCCAGACGGATAAAGCGTTCCAGCAGGGAAAAATCAAAGCTGTATACGCCGTTTTCACGCTTGACCTTTACAAGCTGTACGTTTCGTCTCTCAAATCCGACAGGGGTATCCAAAGCAGGCGTGAATGCGGGAGTCAGCAGGGTATTCATGCCGTTTTTTACGGCATTTTTGATGTATTTTGCAAGGATCTCAAAGTATCTGTCGGAATAAAGCTCGACGGAATGAAGATCGGCAATGCAGTCGTAATGGAACCAGTTGGTGTAGAACAGCTCCGAGTGCGGCAGGAGTGCATCGATCACGTGAAGCGTCAGCGTATGTGTATCCAAGACCTCGTTTGTGGTCAGAGAGGTGACTGTAACCGTTACGGTATGGTCACCTGCGGGAAGATCCTTTCGGTCTTCGTTCACGGTAAACCAAACGCCCCCTGTGGAAATGCAGGACACGTTCAAAAGATGCTTTTCGCCCGCTTCATAATAAGGAAGATGCGAGTCGCCGGCAAAAATGGTTGGCTGACTCTGTCTGGGATACAAAATGTCGGGGCAAACGCCCTCCGAGTCGGCACCGTCCTCGCAATTGCTTGCCGAAAAGGGAATATACCCGATCTTATAAACCGAAATGTCGATCCCGTCGCACGCGGCAGACACGCTGATCGGCAGATCGGGGATCTTTTCAAGAGCGTTTTTTTGGTAATTTGATCGGTATGCAAGACCGAACGAGATTGGCTCGTTGCGCAATGCGGTCAATTTGGTGATACTCGGTGTCGGTTGCAGATCACTGAAAATGCGCGTCTGTGACGACGTGAGCCACGTCAGAATTGTTGGAGTTTCCATTATCATAACCTCAGCTTTCCCTTTGTATTGATCGGTCAATTTTGCTTTTGTACGCTCTTGTATTCATCGTAAAAGCGGTAATAGGGGCACGCTTTCGTATAGCCCGACAAAAAGGCACCCATTTCATCCTGATCAAGATTCATGGTACAAACATATTCATCGTATTCCTCGTCATAATCATAAAAAACACAGCTCTCACAGCTAACAGCACTCTTGGTTTTATCGGATGCCATAATTTCACCTCCGTTTATCGGCGCTATTATACCAAAAAATCGTATAAAAGTAAACAGATTTTTACAAATTTGATTTTTTTGACAAAAAAAGATTGACAGATTATGAATTTGATGGTATACTTTCTACATAAAGGAAGTTTATTATGAAGCTTCCGTACAACATTAAGGAGGATTTATGACTACTGCAAAAAAAGTAACCTTAGCGATCGCCATTGTTGTGATCCTTGGGTTAATGGTAACCGCGTTTTTCACAGGCGGTGCCAATGCAACCGTTCCCTGTACAGATGGCTGTATGAACGGAATCGTGCAATGCGGCGACTGTGGCGGAACAGGAATTTTAACAGACGGGGAATCGGGAGAGGTATCTGCTTGTACCACCTGTAATTCCTCAACCGATGAGTGTAACGTATGTATGGGCTCTCGCCTTATGCAGGATGAAGAGGGCAATACCGTTGCCTGCTTGAAATGCAACACGGGACGTGTAACCTGCGGAACCTGCGGCGGTGAGACCGAGGTCCGCGGATCCTGGTGGGCGCTCCTGCCTCCCGTGATCGCAATCGGACTTGCACTGATCACCAAAGAGGTTTACAGCTCGCTCTTTATCGGTATCCTTGCAGGCGGCATCCTGTATTCGAACTTCTCGGTAACGGGAACGCTTGACGCTGTGCTGGGCGATGGCTTGATTTCTGCCGTATCGGGAACTGCAGGTATCTTTATTTTCCTGATCGAGCTTGGTATCATTGTTGCACTGATCAACCGTGCGGGCGGTTCTGCAGCGTTCGGCAACTGGGCAAAAACGCATATCAAGAGCCGTGTGGGGGCAATGCTTGCAACCTTCGTGCTTGGCGTTCTGATTTTTGTAGACGACTACTTTAACTGCCTTACCGTTGGTTCGGTAATGCGTCCCGTGACCGACTCGAAGCGTGTTTCGCGCGCAAAGCTTTCCTACATCATCGATGCAACCGCTGCACCGATCTGTATGATCGCTCCTATTTCGAGCTGGGCAGCCGCTGTTGCATCCTATGCGGAAGAGGGCGAGGGACTCACACTCTTTATCAATGCAATTCCTTATAACTTCTATTCGATTCTGACCATTGTATTCGTGGTTGCTCTTACCTTGATGAAGTTTGACTACGGTCCCATGAAGCTTCACGAATTGAATGCAATTCAGAATAACGATCTGTATACCTCGGGCGAAAAGAACGAGTCTGCTGTTGGAGATCTTCCTGCAACCGACAGAAACCGCGTGATCGATCTGGTCATTCCCGTAGTGATTCTGATCGTAAGCTGTATTGTAGGTCTTGTTTATGTTGGCGGTGCGTTTGACGGCGAGAACATTATCGATGCTTTCGCAAACACCGATGCAACCGTTGGTCTGCCTTGGGGCGGTCTGATCGCTTTGGTTGCGATCCTTGTCTACATGGTAATCCGTCGCGTGCTTTCGCTCAAGCAATCCATGCAGTGCATCCCGCAGGGATTTGTTGCCATGGTTCCCGCAATTCTGATTCTGACCTTCGCAACCGCACTCAAGAATACGACCACCTTGCTTGGTGCGAAATATTTTGTTGGTGATCTGATGAGCACCAACGCCGAATTGCTGGGTGCTTTCTTGCCCGCAATCATCTTCCTGGTTGCTTGTGTTCTTTCCTTTGCAACAGGAACCTCTTGGGGTACCTTTGGTATCCTGATCCCGATTGTTACCGCAATCTTCCCGGCAGGCAGTGAGCTTTTGATTATCGGAATGTCCGCATGCCTGGCAGGTGCTGTTTGCGGCGACCATTGCTCGCCCATCTCCGATACGACCATCATGTCGTCCGCGGGAGGACAGTGTAACCACCTCAACCACGTTTCCACACAGATGCCGTACGCCATGACGGTAGCGGCGATCTCGTTTGTGATGTTTATCATCTCGGGCTTGGTGCAGAATATTTATATCTGCCTGCCCTTGGGAATCGTTTTGACGGTTGCAACGCTCTTCGTGATCAAAATGATAACGAAAAAGAAGGCATAATACGAATCAAGAAAGCGGCGCTTGCAGTTTTGCAAGCGCCGCACTTTTATTTTTTCTTTTTTTCATCGAAGGGAAGCGGTGACATTTTCATGCTGAAGTATTTGTCCCACTTGTGCCGTCTGCGGCGGATGATGACCGTTTCGGTTACGATCCACCCCGTAAGAACCACAACAAAGAATATCGCACCTGCTACAAATGCGCGCGATGTTGTAATCTCCTGGATCGAGTTCATGCTGCTGATAAACTCACTTCTTTCTGCACTTCCAACGGTATATAAGGGAAGTGTTGTTAAGGTTTGTCCTTCCTGCAGGATCGCAACGTAACCGACAAACGCACCGTCATCCACAGGAGCCTCCAGCTCGTCGTTGATCAATCGGATGCTGTAAACGATGTCCTTTCCGATCTCGTAGCTTTTGGGAAGGTAAAGAAAACAGGATTCCTTCACGCGCACGTCCAATTCGGTTGTTACGTCCGAAACGGTAACGGGAATGCTGCACAGCTCGGTATCGGGCGAGATCACCTCCATGTATGTATAAGAAGCATATACCCATCCAATGATGCGATTGGTCAACAGATACGCGTGGTTTTCGGTCTCCGTAACCGATCCTCCCAGAACCACCGATATATACTGTTCTTCTCCGTTATCGGCAAGCGTGACCACGCAAGCTCCTCCCAGGGTGGTTTGTCCTGCACTCATTCCGTGGCAACGGGAATTGGTATATCCCACGGTGGTAGAGGAGGAGAGCAGGGCGTTGGGGTTGTACACGGTTTTGTCGGGTAACAGTTCTGTGGCGCGGAATGCATACCGAACCGTGCTGTTGATCTCCATATACAAAGCATTTTTGGATGCCGCCAACGCGATCTTACCCATATCGGCGGCGGTTGTTCGGGAACTGTCATCAATACCCGACGGATCTGTAAAAAGCGTTTGAGATGCGCCCAACGTAGCGGCCCTTTGGTTCATCAGTGCCACAAAAGCATTCTTGGAGCCTGCCACGTAGCACGCCAGCACGTCATAAGCATCGTTGTAGCTGCCGCAAACAGCGGCGTATAAGAGCTGACCGACGGAAATGGTATCTCCCGCCTCGATGTAAAGCCGATATCCGTAGCTATCGATCACCATGTCTTCGGTTACCGTAACGGTCTCGTTCTGCCTGTTGCCGAGATGCTCGCAAAGGAGCAGTCCCGACATCACCTTTACCGAAGAGCCTGCCGCGACCTGTTGTGCGGAATTTTTCTCACATACAACCGATCCGCTCTCAACGTGCGCAAAATAGACCGCATTGGCACCGTCAAGGCTCGGCAAGGCCGGCAAGTCTGCCGAAACCGATACCCCGAAAATCGGCAAAAGCATCGATAACAGACACAAGAGGATAGTCCGCTTCATCATGTTGTGCCTTTTTTGCATTGGTTTCTATCAAATCCTTTCTCTCAGTGCGGCAAAAGCCTGCGCGCCGCATCAATATCCCGTTGCATCTGACTGCAAAGCTCCTCCACCGAGGAGAATCTTTTTTCGGGACGTAAAAAATCCAAGAAGGAAACGGTTACGGTTTTGTCGTAAAGATCCTTCTCAACATCCAAAAGATGTGTTTCGCAATTCGGTACGGCAACCCGATCCACCGTGGGACGAACACCGATGTTAGTGACTCCGTAATACTGCACGCCATCGATCCGACAGGAAGTCAGGTAAACGCCGCATCGCGGAATCATCTTTTTGGGGGGAATTTCTTGGTTTATGGTAGGGAATCCCAGTTGTTTTCCAAGCGCTTTGCCGTGGATCACCTTTGCGGTCAATGAATAGGGAGCGCCCAAAAGCATCGCCGCGGTCTTGACATCTCCGCCGGACAAAAGGGCACGGATGCGCGAGGAACTGACCGTGTCTCCAAGCAAAACAACTTCGTTTTGTACGGCAACAGGCGTATTCAGTAAGGCGCGAAGCTGATTGGGTGTTCCCGCGCCCATTTTACCAAACCGATAGTTGAAGCCGCAAACCGCCGCCACACAGTGACAGCCGTTCAAAAGTACTTCCTTGACAAATTGCTCGGGGGAGTGATCGCGGATTGCACCGAAGGAACAGAGAATCGCATACTCAATTCCTGCCTCAAAAAAGCTTGACAGGCGTTCTTCTTCTGTGGACAAAAATTTCGGATTTTCCTTAGAAATGGTCGCCCATGAGGGCTCGTGAAAGGAAAACACACAGCGTGCCGCATCGGGAAAAGTCTCTTTCTGCAAACGCTCTGCTTGCTTCAAAAGCTCGCGGTGTGCCATGTGGACACCGTCGAAATTTCCTAAGCAGACGATCGTTTTCTCGGGAATATCGACCACTGTTCTGTCGGGCAGTGAAATACAAACAAGATCGACCATGCGCTCAGTTCAACTCCAGATAATTTTTGACCAATTCACCCATCAGTTCGTCACGGTCGATCTTTCGGATCAGAGCACGTGCGTTTTTATAGTTGGTGATGTAGGTAGGATCCTCGGAAAGCAAGTAGCCTACGATCTGTCCGATCGGGTTGTATCCCTTTTCGCTCATCGCCTCGTAGACCTCCCGCAGAATTTCGCGGGAATTGGTAGGCTCGTCCGCGGATATTGTGTTTTTCTGTTCGGTATTCATGAAAAGCTCCTTTCAAAGAAGGCAAAAAATTCTCAATATAATTATAGCCGAAAGCAAGTCTTTTTTCAAGAGCTTTTGTTAAATATTTGTGTTTTATATTGACGGATTTTTCATTTTGCGGTATAATTAGAAGCGATGCAATCAAGAAAGGATCGGAAAATCATGCATATTGTTTTTTTGGATGTTGCAACGCTGGGCAATGATATTACCACCAAACAGTTCAATCGCTTCGGTACTGTAACCGAATATCACTCAACCGCACCCGAGGCGGTGGCAGAGCGGATCGAAACTGCCGATGTCGTTGTGGTCAATAAGATCAAGCTGAACGCGTCCAATCTGACAACGGCAAAAAAACTGCGTCTGATCTGCATCACCGCAACCGGATTTGACAACGTGGATACGGCTTTTTGCCGAGCAAACGGGATCGCCGTCTGCAACGTGGTGGGTTATTCTACGCAATGCGTGGCACAGGTCACGGTGGCGATGGCACTGTCACTTCTTACACATCTGTCCGAATACCAACGGCACGTTGATAGCGGCGCTTATACGAACGGCGGTGTTGCCAACTGTCTGACGCCCTGTTATCATGAAATTTACGGCAAAACATGGGGAATTCTGGGCTATGGAAATATCGGACAGCAGGTCGGTTCCGTGGCAAAAGCACTTGGCTGTCGGGTGATCGTGTGCAAAAGAACACCGATCGATGGCGTTGAATGTGTTGACGTAGAAACGCTGTGCCGTGAAAGTGATATATTGTCGATCCACACACCGCTGAATGAACAAACGCGCCACATCATCAACCGTGAGAGAATTGCACTTCTCAAGCCCTCCGCGATCGTGATCAACGTTGCGCGCGGTGCCGTTACCGATGAAGAGGCACTTGCGGACGCGATCCTGCAGGGAAAGCTTGCAGGACTGGGCGTGGATGTTTACAGCGCCGAGCCGATGCCAGCGCACCATCCGCTCTCCAAGCTTTTGGGGCTTCCGAATGTTTGTCTGACACCTCACATGGCGTGGGGCGGATATGAAACCCGCGTGCGTCTCTTGGACGAAATCGAGCAAAATATCGACTCTTTTTTAGCGGGCGGAGAAAGAAATCGGATCGATTTGAAGAGTTGATCATTTTGCTTGCAATCAATGCTTTCTCAATAAAGGACGAAATCAATGAATAAAAAGATCATAACAGTGCTGGTTGTGCTGTGTGTATTACTCCTGCTGCTGTTTCTTGCAAGCGCATACGGGATTATTGAGCATGAATGCTGCATCAACTGTCCGATCTGCTTGCTTGCAAAGAATATCAAGGATCTGCTGTCATTTGCGCTTTTGCTTGCCGTTGCAGTTTCTTGTGCAGAAACAATGTACTCTTGCAGGATCGGATACAGCAAAGAATCTGATATCGTACAACGATCAAGCACACCTGTCAAATTAAAAGTAAAGCTATCCGATTAAGATTCGTTCGTAGCTTATTTTACGAATGAATTTTGAAAGGAAAAGCTCTAAATGATAGAAATCAAAGATGTAACAAAGCAGTTTCAGAACGAAACTGAAATAGAATACAAGGATCTGGTCTTTAAGACCGGAAAATCCTATATGCTCCTCGGAGCATCGGGGTGCGGAAAATCCACACTCCTGAACATGATTGCGGGGATCCTCTCGCCCACGAAGGGAAGTATCGTGATAGACGGTACTCCCATGAACGAGCGCTCTCAAAAAGAGAAGGATAAGTTCCGCATTGAAAAAATCGGTTATATTTTTCAGGATTTTAAACTCATCAACGAGATGACGGTCATTGACAACATCAATATTCTCCGATTGGAAGGGGTTGACACCTCGGGAGCCGACGAGCTGCTGAAAAAGCTGGATATTCTCGAAAAGAAGAATGCCAAGATCAAGCATCTTTCGGGCGGTCAAAAGCAACGGGTTGCGATTGCGCGCGCCCTGGTTAAGAACCCCGAGATCATTCTTGCCGACGAACCGACGGGAAACCTCAATTTTGCGATCGGTGAGCAGGTGATCCGTGAATTGACCGATATTTCGGAAGGAAAAACGCTGATCGCCGTCACCCATGACGATCGCTTGGCAAAATACTTTGACGAGATCATCGATATGAATGAGATGACAAGCGGTATGAGAGATACCGTTGGCGGAAAGGAGGGTGACTGAGATGTTCAGATTCGCACTCAAGAACATGGCGATCAAGAAGGTTCAGATCATCCTGATCGTGCTTTCCATTGTTATTTCTGCGGGAATCGGCGTGCTTGCCTTTAACGTAGCCAATCAGGTAGACGACGGTATCACCGAAAACGCGGGATATTATTCGGTAATCGTAGGCCCTGCGGGAAGCAAAACCCAGCTTGCCATGAATACCATGTATTTCACGGAGGAACCACTTGGCACGATCCCGTATTCGGTGGTTTCCATGCTTTCCCAAGACAGCAGAGTCACATCTGTGATCCCGTTTGCCATGGCAGATAATTATAACGGCTACGGTGTGGTTGGCACGAAGGCGGCATTTCTTGATAAAAAGGAACTGTCCGATGGCAGAATGATGGATGATAACGCCACTTTGGAGGTGGTTGTAGGTGCCGGTGTTGCAAAATACAACGAGCTTGAGGTGGGAGACGTGATCTACACAAGCCATTCCGCCAATACAACCGATACACACGCACAGGGGTTGACCGTGGTGGGAATTCTTAAGGAAAGCTATTCCTCGTTTGATAATGTAGTCTTCACGCAGATCCGCACGCTTTGGGAGGTGCATGATCACGAAGAACAGGAAGAACACGAAGAGGAAGAAGAGCATGAGCACGAGCACAATACCGTGTGCGCCGTTCTGGTCAACACCAAGAACCCCGCTTATGCGATGCAGATCGTCAACGAGTATGACGGTAAGATCCTGACCGAACGGGAAGGCGACAGCTTTACCTTGCAGGCAATCGAGCCCATGGCGATCGTGCGCGACGTGCTGGAGGATGCCGACAACACGAAGTATATCGTTTTCGTGCTGTGTGCGGTGATCCTGATCATGAATATCATGGTGATCTCGATCATCACGCTGCTCAATATGTATAACAGCGCAAAGGAGATCTCGCTCATGCGTCTGATCGGTATCAGCATGAAGCGCATCAACCTGCTGTATATTATCCAGAACAGCCTGGTAGGACTTGTTTCAACGGGACTGGCATTTGGCGTGTCAAAGCTCTGTCTATGGCTGATGAGCGACTATGTTGCCTCTATGGGCGTTGTTCTGAATATTTCCAAAACCTATCCCGCCGAGCTGATCATCCTGCTTGGAGTTTTCCTGATCAGCGTATTGCCCACGGTGATATGGACGTTCTTTCTGTCAAAGAAGGACAGTATATCCGAATAAGGAGGAGCATTGATGAAACAGATGAAAAAAATGATCTGCCTGATCCTGGCAGTACTGATGATGATTGTGATGCTGCCTGCTTGCGGCGATGAAGAGAATACCGAGGCGATCTCCCTCAGCTTTAAAACCTCTGCAAGCTACGAATATCTGAAAAGCATCGACGGACAAACCGTTTCGATCAAGGGG
>JAFTKI010000057.1 GCA_017453335.1 Clostridia bacterium | reverse complement strand
TGGGTGTATCTTCCTCATTATTCGAAAACAAGGTTATAAAGACCGGATATACCTTTACCGGATGGAATACCTCTCCGGACGGAAAAGGAACAACCTATACCGATGAATTTCTTATCACGAGCGATATTGCCGCCGCAGGTAAGACCGTAACGTTGTATGCGCAATGGAAAGCCAATACTCATACTGTTTCCTATAATGCCAACGGCGGAAGTGTTTCTGGCACAAGCAAAATGGTAACATATGATTCTTCATACGGTACGCTTCCTACACCCACAAGAAAAGGTTATACATTTACTGGTTGGTACTTGAACAGCACAGAAGTAAAAAATACGACAATTGTGAAAACCGATGAAACTCACACGCTGGTAGCAGGATGGAAAGTAAATACTTATACTGTAATTTACAATTCAAATGGTGGAAGTGGAAGTATGAGCCCAACAGAATGTACTTATGATGTGCTGACTAATTTGCGCTCGAATAGTTTCTCGCGTAATGGTTGGACTTTTGATGGTTGGAATACAAAGTCTGATGGAAGTGGCACAAGTTACTCGGATGGTCAGTCTGTACTCAATTGGCTTGAGAGTGGTTCAATTACATTATATGCTATGTGGGTAAAGACCGAAGTTTCAGCAGATTTTTCGGGTCGAACAATAGAATTAGGAGAAGGCGCAACACATGACGATTGGATAAACACTGGCATGAGCAAAGAGGCTCTTATAAGAAACGGCTATACAACAATTGAAGTTGTAATTACATTCGACACCAAACGAAACAACCTTATAGTTTTTAACAAAATGCAACTTTCGGTTGTCTCTAATGGTAAAGCCACAGGGGCTAACTTTGCATTGAGTCTTATTTCACAAAGCTGGACAACCTTTAGAGAAACATACACAATTAATGTTTCTGATTTGAATGATGATGGTTCATTCACCGTGCATTGGGCTCATTTAGAGGGCGGAGGAAATGGAGAGACGTGGTATATAGGTACCACGACAGTGACAGCCACGGCAAAAAAATAAATTAAAACCTATAATCTTGTATTTAATACTCACAGCGCCTACCATCGGGTGGGCGCTTAACCTTTCTGCTTGATAAAATGTATTACAATAGCCATTTGCACCAAGTTGGCACAAGTGGCTATTGTCTATATTAGACACTTTAAAACCGAAGTCTATCAATCATTTCCCATTTACGTATTCATTGAATTTTGCAAATCGGTAAGTTTCTTCGCAGATGCGTTCTTTATTGTAGCAAATGAAAAAAGTGAAATCAAGCCAAAAAGCATCTTGAATCACGGCTTGTATTGCCTCAAATTCGCCCTTGCCGAGATAGTGCTCATCCTTCAGAATAAGCGCTGGTGCGTGATGATATCCAGCCCTAACGGGCTGATGATATACCAAGCCTGCGACTTGGATAAAAAAGATATTTTCGCGTCTTTTCGTTTGAAGTTGAGCTGTAGCATTTATTAATGAAATCCTGCTTTGCAGGATGAAATCCAAACAAGTTTGGATGAAATCTTCGGCGTACCGCCTCAGATGAAATCAAATCCGCCTCTCTTAACCTGCCGTAAGGCAGATTTCATCGCGTAGCGATTTCATCCACGACAGTGGATTTCTTCCGTCGCAGGCGGATTTAATTGAAAAAACGACAAGTTGAAACTTGTCGTTTTTTCTGGTGGAGATGAGGAGAATTGAACTCCTGTCCGAAAACCCCTTGATATAACCTTCTTCGTGGACAGTCTGTTATTTAGATTTCCCCTTGGAGAGCGCGAACAGACACGCTATCTCCTTGGGTAGCCCTTTTTTGCATGATCGGCTCAAGTGCGAACCACCGATGCATGTTCACCACTCACATGACGTTCAGTCTGCGGCCGTGGTACTCCGCAGAGGAACGGGCGGCCCGCAGGCCGCGGCACTGCTGAGTTTTACGCCCAAAGGGCATAAAACTCAGGCAGCCATAGCAACTTTATTGTTGTCGTTTATTTTTTAAGTTGGGCAGTTTACGAGTTTACCCGGCTCGCCACGCTTATCATACCTCAGAATCCCCGTCGAAACCATTGCACCCCCGTATGGGTGAACAGTATTATTATAACCGATTTTTGCCCGTTTGTCAACAGGATTTTTTCGCGCTTTTTTGCTCTTTTGGATGCCTGTTTTACAACAGATTACCTTTTGCGGTATTTCATGGGCGGCATGCCGTAAACCTGCTTGAATTTTTCCGAAAAATAGTTGCTGTCATTGAACCCGCAATCGTATGCGATCTGGGAAATAGGGAAGCGCTCCGAGCTTTTGAGCATCTGCTCAGCCTTTTGCAGACGAACCATCGTCAGGTATTCCGAAAATCCAAAGCCTGTTTCGCGCTTGAACACGCGGGAGAAATGCTCGGGACTCATGGAATTCATTTTGGCAAGAGAGGTCAGAGTGATCTCGGAGGAAAAATGCTCCTTAATATAAGCGATTGCCTGCAACGCGTACATGTTGCGGCTTTTGGTTTCCACCTTGGAGTTGATATTCCTTGCCAAATAATAGAACAAAAGATGCGTGTAGCTCAGGATCACATCCTCGGAAAATTCATCGGGAGCGGTGTACTCGGTTTGTATTTTATCGAAGATCTCGGTGATCTGCTTTGTCACGTTCGGGTTTCGGTAGAGATAGAGCATAGAGGGCAGATCCTCTACAACCGTTGTTGGAATATAGTGCGTGGAACAGTAGATCAAGCGGCGGCTGTGTGGCACGCCTTCCTCGTAGATCGTTTTGTGGATGGTGCCTTCGGGGATCAGAATCACGTCGCCTGCTGTTGCTTCATAAGATTTGTCATTCACAAAATATCGGCAGCTTCCGCGCTCCAGAAAGTAGATCTCAAAGACGTTGTGATAGTGCTGATTCCGATAAATGGTTGGGCCGTCGGTCGCATCCTCAAAGCGGAAGAAAATACCGTTTTCCGACTTCTTGAAAATCATGGATCCGTCTCCTTTTTGGGTGGTTTTTCTTTATTCTATCATAAAATATCAAAAAAGTCAAGAAAACTAAACATAATATCAAAAATATTAAGGAATTCACGGTGAAATTGATTTATAATCAAACCATAAAACCAAAAAGGGAAGGATTTTACTTATGAAAAACAAGGTCATTCAATTTGGTGAAGGCGGATTTTTGCGCGGATTCGTGGATTGGATGCTGCAATGCGTTAACGAGACCACCGATTTTGACGGCAGCGTTGTAGTGGTTCAGCCGATCGAGCGCGGTATGTGCGAGATGCTGGAGGCACAAAACTGCAATTACAACCTCCTGATGCGCGGTATGCGCGACGGAAAAGCCTGTGTAGATGCGAAGTACATCGATGTGATCGACCGTTGCGTGAATCCCTACAAGGATTACGATGCATATCTTGCTCTGGCAGAAAATCCTGATTTCCGTTTTGTGGTATCGAACACCACCGAGGCGGGCATTTCCTATACCGCGGGAGATACGCTTGATTCCCGTCCCCAAGTATCGTTCCCCGCAAAGGTCTGCGCACTGCTTTGGAAGCGTTATCAGTGCAAGCTGCCCGGCTTTGTGTTCATTCCCTGTGAATTGATTGAAGCCAACGGAACAACACTCAAGAGCATCGTTTTGCGCTATGCCAACGAATGGAATCTTGGCAAGGATTTCAGCGATTGGGTAGAATCCGAAAATATCTTCTGCAACACGCTGGTTGACCGTATCGTTACGGGATATCCGAGAGATGAGAAGATGGCGGGCTATGAGAATGACAATATGCTCGATACCTGTGAGCTGTTCCATCTGTGGGTGATCGAGGGCTATTTGGATCTCTTCCGTGAGCTTCCGTTCGACCGCGCAGGACTCAACGTGATCCTGACCAACGATATCACTCCTTACCGTACCCGCAAGGTTCGCATTCTCAACGGTGCGCACACGTCTTTGATCCCGTACGCACTTTTGTCGAATGTGGAAACGGTACGCGACTGTATGCAGAACGAGACGCTTTCGGCACATCTGAAGGCTTGCGTGTTCGAGGAGATCATTCCCACGCTTGATCTGCCCGAGGAGGAGCTGGTATCCTACGCAAACTCGGTTTTGGAGCGCTTTGATAACCCCTATATCCGTCATTACTGTTCTTCGATTGCGCTCAATTCGGTCAGCAAGTTCAAGGTTCGTGTGCTGCCGTCGATTCTGGAGTACATTCGCAAGAAGAACGCATATCCCAAGCACCTTTTGTTTGCCTTCGCAAAGCTGATCGACTTCTACCGCACCGATATGGTGCAGGATTCGCCCGATGTGGCAGCATTTATGAAGACCGCTACCGTAGAAGAGATCCTTGCCAATACCGCGCTTTGGGATACCGATCTTTCCTTCCTTGCCGACGAGGTGCAAAAGTATGCAAATTCATGAAAAAGACTGCGTAGAGATCAATCTCTCGGACGGTCATAAATACGCGCTTCGGGATATAGCAAAAGGGGAGCAGATCATCAAATACGGCTATCCCATCGGTGTTGCTACCGAGGATATCCCAAAAGGCGCGCATGTTCACTCACACAACATGAAAACCGGACTTGGCGAGAGCGAGCTCTACTCGTATGAGCCGAATCTGAATGCTCTGGATGCCCCCAAGCAGATCCCGACCTTTATGGGATACCGCCGTCCCGACGGATCGGTTGCTATCCGAAACGAGATCTGGATCATTCCCACTGTAGGCTGTATCAACCATGCCGCAAAGCAGATCGCCGAAAAAACAGGCGCGTTTGCGTATACGCATCCCTTTGGCTGCTCTCAGCTCGGCTGCGATAAGGCAACCACCGAAAAGATCCTGTGCGGTCTGATCCGTCATCCCAATGCCGCAGGCGTGCTTGTGCTTGGACTTGGGTGTGAGAACAGCAACATCGGTGAGATCAAAAAGATGCTGGGCGAGTATGATCCCGCACGCGTTCGCTTTCTGAACGCGCAGGACGTATCCGATGAGGTTGAGGCAGGTGTTGCCTTGGTGGAAGAACTCAAAGTCTATGCGGCACAGTTCGTGCGTGAGCCGTTACCGATCAGCGAGCTTAAGGTTGGCATGAAGTGCGGCGGAAGCGACGGATTCAGCGGTATTACCGCAAATCCCTTGGTAGGGCGGTTCTCGGATTATCTGGTTGCCTGCGGCGGCACATCGGTTTTGACCGAGGTTCCGGAAATGTTTGGTGCCGAGCGGATCTTGATGAATCGTTGCAAGAATGCCGAGATCTTTGAGAAAAACGTTGCACTGATTCAGAATTTCAAGGACTATTTTGTCAAGCACGGGCAGGTGGTTTACGAAAATCCCTCTCCCGGAAACAAGGCGGGTGGAATCACCACGCTGGAAGAAAAATCGCTGGGGTGTGTCCAGAAGGGCGGACAAGCAACTGTTACCGACGTGCTTGATATCGGAGAACCGCTTGTCAGCAAGGGCTTGAATCTGCTCAACGGTCCCGGCAACGATATTGTTGCCGTTACAAATCTGACCGCATCGGGCGTACATTTGATCCTGTTTACCACAGGGCGCGGAACACCGCTGGGAGCACCTGTTCCCACTGTGAAGATCGCAACCAATACCGCGTTGTATGAAAAAAAGCGTAACTGGATAGACTTCAATGCAGGAAGTGTTTTGGAAGGTGCAGATCTGTTGGAGGATCTGGTATCCTTCTGCATCGACGTTGCAGGCGGAAAAGAAACCTGCAACGAAAAGCAAGGATTCCGTGAAATTTCGATATTTAAGGATGGAGTTGTATTATGAAAACGATTATCAACGATAGCTTTATGCTCAAGAATGAGACTGCGAAAAAGCTGTATGCGTTCGCCAAGGATATGCCGATCATCGACTATCACTGCCACCTCAATCCGCAGATGATTGCGGAGGACTACCGTTTCCGCAATCTGGCAGACCTCTTTTTGGGCGGCGACCACTACAAGTGGCGTCAGATGCGTACCTATGGAGTGGACGAATACTACATTACAGGTGGAGCATCCGATTACGAGAAATTCCAAAAATTCGCCGAGGTGGTACCGTTCATGATCGGAAACCCCATTTATCATTGGACGCACCTGGAGCTCAAGCGCTACTTTGACGTGGACGAGGCTCTGACTCCCGAGTCTTGCGAGCGTATCTGGAACCATTGCAACGCACTTCTGGCAAGCGACGGATACACGGCGCGCGGCTTGATCGAGCGCTCCAACGTCAAAGCCCTTTGCACCACCGATGATCCTGCCGATGATCTTCGCTATCACAAAGCGATCCGTGAATCGGGCTTTTCGGTAAAGGTTTTGCCTACCTTCCGTCCCGATAAGGCGCTGAATATCGACAAAGAAACCTTCCTGCCGTATATGCAGGCAAACGGTTTGAAAACCTATGGCAAGGTTCGCGCGTTTCTGTGTGACAAGGTTAAGTTCTTCCATGAAAACGGCTGCCGTCTTTCCGACCATGCGCTTGACCGTATGTTCTATAAGAGGGGCGATGCCGAGGCGGTATTCAACAAGGCGATCAATGGGGAAGCGATCAGCGAGGAAGAGGCTGAAATCTACAAGACCGATCTGCTCCTTTTGTGCGCAAAGTGCTATGCCGAGGCAGGCTGGACGATGCAGCTTCATATTGGTGCGCTCAGAAACAACAGCAGCCGTATGTACGCGGCTTTGGGAGCCGATACGGGCTTTGATTCGATCAATGACGGGCCTGTTGCTGAGCAACTGTCTGCACTTCTGAATGCAATGGATCAAACCAACTCCTTGCCCAAGACCATTCTGTATAACCTCAATCCCAAGGATAACTACACCCTGGCAACCATGCTGGGCAACTTCCAGGCTTCTCCCTTTAAGGGTAAGATCCAGTTCGGATCGGGCTGGTGGTTCAACGATCAGAGAGACGGCATGGAGGCACAGCTCAAGGCGCTGGCAAATCTTTCGCTCCTGCCTTGCTTCGTTGGTATGCTGACCGACTCGCGCAGCTTTGTTTCCTACCCCCGTCATGAGTATTTCCGCAGAATTCTCTGCAATTTGCTGGGAAGTTGGGTAGAGGACGGTGAATATCCTGCCGATTGGAAGGCGCTGGAAAAGATCGTTTGCGATATTTGCTTCAACAACGCCGATACCTACTTCGGATTTGACGCATAATCTCATCAAAGGAGTCGATTATGAAATACTGTACTCCCGAGCAGGCGGGTATCTCCTCGCGGCAGGTACAAAAGTTTTACCGGGCATTGGAGGATTACCGGCTTTCCACACACAGCGTGATCATGGCACGCGGCGACAAGATCTTTTCCGAATGCTATTACGCGCCGTTTGATGCAAGCTTCAAGCATCGGATGTATTCGGTATCCAAATCCTTTATTTCGGCGGCTGTCGGCTTTTGTATGCAGGACGGACTTTTGTCGCTGGACGATAAAATGACCGATTATTTCCCCGAATATCTCAACGAGAACACCGATGAGATCATGCGTTCGGCAACCATCCGCGATATGCTGCAAATGCAAAGCAGCATCGAGGGATTCCCCAAAAAGTGGTTTTATCTGAAGCCGCAGGACAGAAACGAGACCTATTTCCGTATCTCGTCACAGAAGTATCCCGGAACGCTGTTTACTTATGACAGCTCGGGCTCTTATATGCTCAACGTGATCGTGGAAAAGCTGACGGGCAAGCCCTTTTTGCAGTATTTGCAGGAAAAAGCGCTCAACGATATCGGATTTTCCAAGGATGCGTACTGCATCCAAGCCCCGGGCGGATATTCCTTCGGAGATTCGGGGATCATGTGTACCGCAAGAGATCTGTTGCTGTTTGCGCGCTTTATCAAAAATCGCGGCGCATGGAACGGAAAGCAGTATCTTGACCGCGCGTATGTTGAGGAAGCCCTTACAATGTCGGTATTCAACCGCGATGATTACGGCTTTACCTCTCACGGTGCGCACGGTTACGGTTATCTGATCTGGGGTGCGCCGCGCGGCGGCTTTGCCTTCCTTGGTATGGGTAATCAGATTGCGTTGTGCGATGTGGAGCATGATTTCACCTTTATCATCAACTCGGATAACCAAGGAAACACCTACGGCTACGAGCATATCTACGAGGCCATCTATCACAATGTCATCGATCACTTATCGGACGGCGAGGCGTTGCCCGAGGATCCCGAGGCTCTTGCGGCACTCCGCGCGATGGAACAGGATCAAAAGCTCTTCTTTTTGCGGGGGAACACGAGCAGTCCCTTCGCCGAAAAGATCAGCGGAAAAACTTATATTTGCGAAGAAAACCCGATGGGGATCCGGTATTTCCGCCTGGATTTTGCAAACGAGAGCGGAACCTTTACTTATAAAAACGAGCAGGGTGTCAAAAGCTTTCCGTTTGGCTTTGGCAAAAACGAATTTGCAAAATTCCCGCAAAGCGGATATTCCGATCTGATCGCGGGCGCGGATTGCCCGGGAAATCTGTACGATGCGGCTTTCAGCGCCGATTGGTGTGAGGAGAAAAAGCTGCGTATCCGTGTGCAGATCATTGATAAATACTTTGGAAATATGGCGATCCTGCTTGGCTTTGCCGATGAGGATCACGTTACGATGCGCATGGTAAAGACCGCCGAGGCATTTCTGGACGAATACCAGGGATTGACTCGCGCTGTGGCGAAATAAGAAAGGAGATTCGTATGAAGCTTGTTATTTGCGGAGATCTTTCGGTGACTGAGGAATCCAAAAAGCCCTTTGAAAATACCGATGCAAGAGCGGCGTTTGGCGACGTATGCGATCTGTTTGCATCGGCAGACAGATCCGTTGTAAATTTGGAGTGCGCTCTGACCGACAGTGAAAATCGGATCAAAAAGTGCGGACCGAATCTCAAAGGTCCCAAAGCAACCGCCGACACGATGAAGGCGGCAGGCGTTACCCATTGTACGCTTTCCAACAATCATATTTTTGATTTCGGTAAAGAGGGCTTTTGGGATACCGTTGATCAGCTTGACCGTTGCGGTCTTGTACATACGGGCTGGGGTAAGAATTATGAAGACTCCAGATGCAATCTGACGCTTGAACAGGACGGTGTTCGTATAACGCTTGTCAATGTTTGCGAGCATGAATATTCTTACGCCACCGAAAACCGTGTAGGCGCACGTCCGTTCGACGAATTTGAAACCATGCAGGATATCCGAGAGGCAAAGAAGGATGCCGATTACGTGATCGTTGTCTATCACGGCGGCAAGGAGCTTTGCCGTTATCCATCGCCCAGATTGATGAAGGCTTGCCGCGAAATGGTGCGTTGCGGGGCTGATGCCGTGTTCTGTCAGCACAGCCATTGCATTGGCAGCCATGAGAATTTCGAGGGCGGACACATCTTGTATGGTCAGGGCAATTTCCACTTTGTGAAAGAGCACGACTTTGAAGGCTGGAACGAGGGCTTGGTAGCATGCTTGGAATTCTCCAAAGACGGTTTGAAGATTGCTTACGAGCCGGTAATCGGTGAGAATAACGGGATCCGAATGGCAACCGATTCCGAGAAAAAAGCGATCCTTGGCGCAATGGATGAAAGAAGTAAATCGATTCTTGACGGGACATGGAAGCAGCATTGGCATACGTTCTGTGAGAGCCAGATGGAAAAATATCTGAAGGCGGCAGGCTTTTTGGGACGCTACACCCCGGAGGAATACCAACGCTTTGCGCATTATCTGGATTGTGAAGCACATACAGACGTTTGGAGAGAGTTGTTTCCAACCTGGAACGCAACAAACGAGGTCGATTGAAGCAATTTTCGCAAACCGAAAAGCAACAGACGCAATTCCAATCGCCTTGAAAGTATGTTAAAATACAAAAAAGCGATTCAAGGAGGATATATTATGAATGCTTTGAAATTTCATTCGGATATTCTCGGAAAGACCGATCGATATTCCAAGGATTTCTCCCTGCCCGATTACATTTACGATCAAAACGGTGATCTTGACCGCGAGGCAATGATCAACGTGATGCTGACCGAGGAATACGGCTTTGTGGAGACCGATGGCTTGAAGCGGTGGGTAGAGGTTGAAGTTGACCGTTCCGATAAGCCGTTTCGGCACTATGCGGGAAAATGCGAGATCTACAAGCGGTTTCGGTTTTGCTTTGAAAAGGACGGAAAGAGTGCATCGTTTCCGGTGTATCTGTTTTTGCCGACGCGGGAAAAGACCGATCCTCTGGTAGTGGCTCTCGACTTTGCTCCGTCGATGGAGCGCAGCTTTTTGCCGATGGAGGAGCTGATGGAACGGCAGGTGGGGATTGCCCGCGTGGATTTCAACGATATCACATTTGATAATGACGATTTTGGTGACGGTCTTGCGCCACTGCTTTCTCCCGACCGAACCAAACCAACCTCTGCGGGAAAGGTTGCAATCTGGAGCTATGCCGCTCGACTGATCGGACATTATCTGGTGGATGAAGGCTATGTTGATCCCGAGAATCTTTACGTTTCGGGACACTCACGTCTTGGTAAGACCGCACTTTTGACGGCGGCGACCGACACGCTTTTCGCTGGCGTTTTATGTAACAATTCGGGCTGCTCGGGTGCGGCGATTTCCCGTGAGACCACGGGTGAGTCGATCGAGCGTATATGCCGTAATTTCCCGTTCTTTTCCAATCCGCATTACAAAATGTATGGGGATAACGAGGAGGCACAGCCTTACGATCAGCACTATCTGTTGGCACTGGTTGCCCCGAGAAAGCTTTGTGTGATCGCAAACGAGCTTGATAAGTGGGCAGACACAGAAGCGCAATATCTGGCGTGCGAGGCGGCATCTGTTGCCTACGAAAAGCTGGGCGTTGCGGGGCTTGACCGTCCGTATGATACTTTGCCGCCCGTGGGAGGGAAGAGCATCAAGGGAAACATTGCCTTTTTCCATTGCCCGGGACCGCACTACCTCGGACGCGATAACTGGAATTTCTTTATTGATTTTATCAAGGGAGAAACAAAATAAAACAAAAAGAGGATGTCTCAAATTTGCATTCGAGCCATCCTCTTTTTTGGTTAATTCTCTTTGCAGAATCGCAAAATTTTTTAGACGCTTTTTTCTTTGAAGCCAATGGCGCAAAGAAAAAAGCTTACAAAAAAGAAACGCCAAAAGTATTTCGCGCTCTGCGGAGCGCGAGAAGGGCTACGCGCCCTTCACCTGCGCCGCCTTTTGAAAAAGGCGGGCGAAAACCTTTTAATCATTTGATTTTGTAGTATCAATCCATATTTGCCGGTGATACTCCAAAGCGCTTCTTGAAGCGGCGGATAAAATTGGGATAGTCGTCAAAACCGCTCTCACGGCAAATTTGGATCATCGGCATCCGTGAGTGCTTGATCAGCTTTTTTGCATAGTCAAACCGCAGCCGATCCAGATACTCCTTGTATCCAAACCCCGTTTCTTGCTTGAATACAGCAGAAAAATAGGAAGGAGCATATCCCACGTGCTCTGCCGTTTGCGCAAGCGTCGGATTTTCCCGAAAATGATGCAAAAGATACAGCATGGCATTCTTGATCGGGGGCGCTACCGTATCAGAGTTGAGGTGCTTCGATGCAAGTTTCCCGAGAACGCTGTTTAAGAGATAGCTTGCATACATCGTATCGCGCTCGGCAGAAACGATCTCGTGTAACACAGCCTTCCAGAAATCCGTATCGGAGCCGTCTGTGTCAATTGCAGGGGAGTCGTCGGAATGCAGCAGACGAACGAGAAAATTGGTATCGCAAAGACTCTCGGAAAACATGATGTTGTATACCTTGCAATCCTGCGCCGAAACACTGTGAAAATGAAAGGGAGTCATAAAAAAGAGCATTCCCGCTTTGATCTCGTATACGTTATCGTCGATGCGGTATTCACCGCTTCCCGACAAAATGTATTCAATTTCATAAAATTCGTGGCGGTGGGTGGAATATTCGCCGCTGATCGTTTTTTCCCGCGCGACAATTCCGCCGGAGCCGATATATCGTTCCTTGGTATAGCGTTTCATACGTTTATCTCCGTTTTTTTCTTTTATGATACCTATTATACCATAAATCTTAAAAAAAGACAATAAAAACATATTTTTTTCTTTCCTATCAATGATAAAATAGAAAAAAAGAAAAGGAGCAAGACGATGAAAAAAGTGCATTTGATCGGAAATTCGCATATTGACCCCGTATGGCTTTGGAGATGGCAGGACGGGTACTCTGAGGTTTTGGCTTCATTTCGCAGTGCATTGGACCGCATGAAGGAAACCGATGAATTTCAATATACCTCGGCGTGTGCCGTTTACTATCAGTGGATCGAAAAGACCGATCCCGAAATGTTTGAAGAGATCCGTCAGCGTGTAAAAGAGGGCAGATGGAACATTGTAGGAGGTTGGTTTCTCCAGCCCGACTGCAATATTCCCTCGGGAGAAAGCTTTGCACGTCACGCACTGATCGCACAACGATATTTCAAAGAAAAATTCGGCATCACCGTAAAAACGGGATACAACGTAGACAGCTTTGGACACAACGCTTCCTTGCCGAAAATCCTGCGCGGCGCAGATATGGAAAACTATGTCTTTATGCGTCCCGATTACAACGAAAAAACCATGGAAAGCGACCTGTTCACTTGGGAAAGTGACGATGGAAGCACCGTTACGGCAGGACGTATTCCGTTCCGATATAATATCCATTTGGATACGCTTGATGTTTTGGATACCATTGTGGAGATGACCGAAAAAGACGGCGTTCCGCGTATGGCGTTCTATGGAATCGGCAATCACGGCGGAGGACCTTCCGCAAAGCTGATCGATGCGATCATGGATAAAAAGATCCCGATTGCAAAGTTTTCCACGCCCGACACCTATTTTGAAGAATCGGGCAAGAGTAATTTGCCCGTCTATACGGGAGAACTGCATCACCATGCACGCGGTTGCTACAGTGTTCTGACTTATGTGAAGGATATGAACCGAAAATGTGAGGAGACCGTGCTGGAAGCAGAGCGCTATTGCTTGCTTGCCAATCGCTTGGTTGGATATGAATATCCCAAAAAGAGACTTCGTAAAGCCTGGAAAAATCTGTTGTTCAATCAGTTCCACGATATTTTGGCAGGCTGTGCGATCGAAAGCGTTTACCGTGATGCTTCGTATCTGTTTGGCGAGACCATGAGCATTGCCGAGCAGGCGATCAACGGCGCCCTGCAGGCAATTTGCAGAAAGATCGAGACGGGAGACGGCTCAAAGGATTCCTTCAAGCTGCGCGGCAAGCACAAATTCGTGTGGGAGCATGAAAAGCTGGGAACACCGCTTGTGATCTTCAACCCTCACGCGTTTCCTGTACGGACGGTCGTTCGTATGCGTGTATGGCCCGAGCGGATTTGCGATGAAACCGGAAAAGAGATCCCGTTCCAGCTTGTGCGCGGAGAGCAGACCAACCAGAACGGCGATATCTACAACACCACTTTTATGGTTGAGCTTCCCGCATACGGTTACCGTGTTTACCGTGCCTTCCAAAACGGCGAGGCTGCTGTATTTGAAGACGGCGTAAAGGCAACCGAGTACAGCCTGGAAAACGATTGTATCCAAGTTACCTTTGATCCCCAGAGTGGTGAGATTTCCAAAATTTACGATAAAAAGGCGCAAAAAACGCTGTTTGAAGGGACTGTCAGCTCGATCCTGACCGATGAGACCGAATGTGATACATGGGCTCATGGAAAGTTTGATTTGGGCGAGGAGTGCGGTCGTTTTGGAAACGCGGAATTTTCCGTGGTGGAGCAAGGCGCGATCAGTGCTACCTTGCGCGTCAGAACGGCTTGCAGCAATTCGGTCTTGACCCGCTACTACACGCTCTACAAGGGCGATGATGCGATCAAGGTTGAGGGGGAGGTCGATTTCCACGAGAAGCACAAGGCATTCAAGATCGGTTTTCCCGCCAAAGATTCGGTGCTGTGTGAAATTCCTTACGGCGTGATCGAGCGTCCTCTCTGTGCAGGTGAGGAGCCGTTTGGCAAGTGGTTTGCTTCCAATGGCATTTGCGTAGCCAACACGGGAAAATACGCTTATGATTCCACCGAAACCGAGATCCGCATGACCATTCTCCGCGGAGCCGTTTATGCAGACCATTTCGGTACGCGCGACGACCGTTGCACCTATATTGATCAGGGCAATCACCGCTTTACTTATCAGATCTTCCCGTATCGCTCCAAGTCCGATGCGCATCGCCGCGCGGCACTTCTGAATACCGCCCCCCGATGTGTGACCGAAACCTTCCACCACGGACCCTTGGGTGAGTGTTACCAGGGCTGTAACTGTGACAGCGAGGATCTTATGCTTACGGCAATCAAGATGGCAGAGGACGGGGACGGCGCGATCGTGCGTGTTCTGGAAACGAATGGAACCCATGCAACGGGAAGCTTGAATTTGCTGGGCAAGCAGCTTTCTTTGTCGGTGGAGCCCTATGCTATCAAAACACTGTCTGAGAACGGTGTTGATCTGAACTTTATGGAGTGGAAAAAGAAATCGTGAAAGAGTATATTGGTGTAGATATCGGCGGCACCAAGATTGCGATCGTAAAGGGAACCGAGACGGGCGAAATTCTGCAAAAGGAACGCTTTGAAAACGATCGTGGTGTCGACTTTGCAATTGCTAAAATCATTGAAACCGTCAAGAGCTTCGGAAAAGCCGAGGCGATCGGTATCAGCTGCGGCGGCCCGTTGGATCCTCAAAACGGCAGGATCCTCTCGCCACCCAACCTGCCGGGATGGGATGATATTCCGATCACGTCCATGCTGGAAAAAGAATGTGGAATTCCCGCATATTTGTGCAACGATGCCGATGCGTGTGCGTTGGCAGAATGGCGTTTCGGCGCGGGCAAGGGATGCCGTAACATGGTGTTTCTGACCTTTGGAACAGGACTGGGCGCAGGGTTGATCTTAAACGGCGCCTTGTACAGCGGTTCTACGGGAGGTGCCGGCGAGGTGGGACATATCCGCATGAGCCGATTCGGGCCTGTGGGGTATGGAAAAAGCGGCTCCTTGGAAGGCTTTGCAAGTGGAGGCGGTATTGCTCAGCTCGCACAGACCTATGCCTTGGAGCGCCTTCAGTGCGGTGAGAGCACTGCCTATTGTAAAAGCAAAGAGGAGCTTGAGCGCGTCACAGCGGCCACTGTTGCAAACGCCGCAAAGAACGGCGATCCGATAGCCAAAGAGGTTTATCGCAAGGCAGGAGAGATGCTTGGCCGCGGCCTTGCCGTGCTGATCGATCTGCTCAATCCCGAGCGTATCGTGATCGGCAGCATTTATGTGCGCTCGGCAGACCTGTTGATCCCCTCTATGAAAGAGGCGATTTTTGCCGAAGCGTTGCCGACCAATGCCGAAGCCTGCAAAATTCTGCCTGCGGAGCTTGGAGAATCACTTGGAGATATTGCGGCTCTTTCGGTTGCGATTGATCAAAAGAAACGGGAGGAAGAAAAATGAATCAATTACTAAGCCATTATCCGGAATTGGCATCTTGCCGCGAAGCTCTCGAGCAGGCTGTCGATTGCATTGTAAAAACATATCAACAAAAAGGAAAGGTTTTGCTTTGCGGAAACGGAGGCAGCTCGTCGGACTGCGAGCATATCGCGGGAGAGCTGTTGAAATCGTTTCTGTTCAACCGTACCGTCCGCGATGAAAGCATCCCCGAGGATCTGCGTTCGGGCTTGCAGGGCTCTTTGCCTGCAATTCCGTTGCCCTCGATCATGGCGGCCTTTACCGCAACGCTCAACGATATGGACCCCGCAATGGTATACGCACAGCTCTTGTACGGGCTTGGCACAAAGGGCGATCTTCTGATTGCGATCTCCACCTCGGGAAATGCCGAAAACGTGCTTCGTGCGGCAAAGCTGGCACGGGCAATGGGAATCACGGTGCTGGCACTGACAGGCGAGAACGGCGGCGCGCTTGCATCGGTTGCCGATCTGACGATCCGCGTGCCTGCCAAGGAGACTTATCGGGTTCAGGAATACCACCTGCCCGTGTACCATTATCTCTGCGCCACTGTAGAAAAGCGCATTTTCGGTACGGAAGCATAAAAGATCGATTATAACCCGCTTCAAACGGTGTCAAAATTTGCCGAACCGCATAGAATGATATCGAGAGAGACCTTCTCTGAATTTATGCAAAGGAGATATTCAACTATGGCGGAAAACAGATTTCCGTGTAGCGGCTCCGGAGCAGCTCGTGAAACGGTATGTATCGACACCAACCGCGTGTTAGACTCATGCCGCGATCGAGACTGCTTTGAGCGTGTACGCGTTTATCTTTCGTGCTTTGGAAACGAAGTGTTGGAACACACAGGTGCCATTCGCGCCAAAAGTGCCAAGATCGTTTGGAGCTATATCGGGATCGATCCCATTCAGTTCAACTGCGGCTTTTACGCGCTGACCATTCGTTTTTATGTAAAGCTGACCTTTGAAGCCTGCATCGGCGGCGGACGCTCTCAGGAGCTGGAAGGAATTGCCGTACTGGAAAAGCGCGTCGTTCTTTTCGGCGGCGAGAATAACGTCAGCATCTTCAAGAGCCAACCCTGCAGTGATTTTTGTGCTTTGCCTCAGCCCGTGTGCTGTGAGCACAATCTGCCCACCGCTTATGTGGAGGTTGTCAGTCCCGTGATCCTGGACACCAAGATCGTGGAAAAGGTTACCGATTGCAACTGCAACTGCTGCTGTTGCTGCCAGGAAAACGACCTTCCCGATTCGGTGCTTTCTTCCTTGAGCGAGCCGTTGATGTTTGACGACGACGATCATCGCGCAGGACGCTATCTGACCGTTTCCTTGGGACTTTTCTCGGTGGTTCGCTTGGTTCGTCCCACGCAGCTTCTGGTGCAGGGAACCGAATACTGCATTCCCGAAAAGGAATGTGCATCGGTAGAGGATGACAATCCTTGCCGCGTATTTCGCAGTATGCCGTTCCCGGTAAATGAATTTTGCACACAAGGTGTATCCGGCGGCAATCATACGGGCGACCATCCCTCGCGTTGCGGATGCGGTAGCTGATCAAAAAAAGAGTTGACTTACAAAAGTAAGTCAACTCTTTTTGTATCACGAAAACCCCGCCATAGTGGCGGGGTTCAAAATAGGCTATGCCGATGGGCAGAAGAGAAAGCAAAAGTCAGCGCAGAATATTTTTGTGGGAAAGGCTCCCTTGTGTAAAGGGAGCTGTCAGCGAAGCTGA
>JAFTKI010000056.1 GCA_017453335.1 Clostridia bacterium | reverse complement strand
TCAGTCAGCTTCGCTGACAGCTCCCTTTACACAAGGGAGCCTTTCCCACAAAAATATTCTGCGCTGACTTTTGCTTTCTCTTCTGCCCATCGGCATAGCCTATTTTGAACCCCGCCACTATGGCGGGGTTTTCGTGATACAGAAAAGGTATGAAGTTTTTCGCTTCATACCTTTTCTGTTTTGGTCAAACCAGATTTTTGGGCAGCTCGGTGGAAAATTCCTTGAGATGCTCACCGTATCCGTAACAAATCAAACGGAAGCTTCCGTCATCCTCGTATTCGGCAATCGAAACCGAGGCGTTCGGGCAAAAATTCACGCGCTTTTCCATATCCAAAAGCGTTTCATCAATGGTGTGGATATCACAGCCTCTCCAACGCCAGCCAAGAGTGCGGATCGGAGTGGCGTGCGTAAAGATCGCAACCGTTTCTCCGCGGTGCTTTTCCAATACCTTTCGAACACCTTCGGCAATACGGTCGGAAAGCTGCACCACGCTCTCCCCACCCTCGGGGTGTGCGCGATAGAGTGCTTTTTTCCATATTTCATGGCTTTCGGGATATTTTTCGGCAATCGCCTCAAAGGTCATGCCCTCCCACTCGCCTGCATAGATCTCTCGGAACAAAGGCTCGGCAATAATCGGCATATTCCGATGTGCGGCAGTATGCTCTGCCGTTTGATACGCGCGCGTCAGATCACTGGCGTAAATACGGTCGATCGGGTAGGAATCCAGATACGCCGCAGTCATTTCCGCCTGTCTGTGTCCCAGTTCGGTCAGGGGTGCATCGGTATATCCCGCAAAAATATGATCCAAATTCGCGGTACTTTGTCCGTGCCGCACGAAAATCAAGGTGGTCATGTTCTGCCTCCGCATTTTTCTTTCGCATTATTGTATCATATCTTCCGTGAAAAGTCAAGCAAAAAGCAGAGGAATCAACAAATTATGCTTTTTCAAAGCCGACCAGCACGCCGCCCTTTTCCATATAAAAGCAACACAAGCCTCTCGGTTCGTGAATCTCGATCTGTGCGGTTTTAAAGGCAGACTTGATCAACTCCTTCAAGCGGCAAGCGGCGGACGCGTTCATGCAGTGCGTGATGCGTATTCTGCCTCCAACGAAGCCCTGCGCTCCAAGATCGGCAACGATACGCTCAAGCGACCGAGCCTCGCCGCGACATTTGTGCGATGGCTCCAAGGTTCCTTCCTCGCTTGCTTTTCCCACGATGCAGATCCCCAAAAAGCCCACGATCTTTGCAACGGTTGGCGAAACACGTCCGTTGTTCGCAAAATTCTTCAAGGATTTCAGCATAAATACAAGTCCCGTATGCTCCCGATAGGTTGCGATCCTTTTACAGATCTCCTCATAGTCCAAGCCTTCCTTGATATAGTCGGCAAGCTTTTCAACGATCAGACGGATCTCGGGACCTGCGGACAGCGAATCCAGAACGAACACGCGCTTACCCTCGTTTTCCGATTCGTACATCTGCTTTGCCGCACAAGCCGCATTGTAGCTTCCCGAAAGTCCGCTGGTGATGGTGACGCAGAAGATATCGTCGGCATCGCCAAATGCCTCCAGCCAATCGCCCGCATTGGGGCAGGATGACTTGGATTTTCCCTTGTATTGGTCAAAAAACTCTACCATTTTCTTCACGTCAAGTCCATCGTCGTCCACAAATTCTTTCTCCCCCGCAATGACCTTCATGGGCGAATACGCAAAGTCGCATCCCTCAAGTGTCAGCAGATCGGCGGAAGAATCCGCAACGATTTTCAGTTTTCTCATTTTTTCCTCCTAAAATCATATCAATCATATTACGTTTTCTCTGAAAAACAAAACAACTGCCTGCTATTATACCACATCCATGTTCACTTGTCAACATCTTTTTTTGTTTTTTATCCAAAGTCTGCCAAAAGGGGGATAAAAATTGATGGCACGGTATGGCACACTCCGTCAGGGTATGGCACACATCTTTGCGGTAAACTATGCTTGCACAGAGCAAGATTGGAGGTGATTCCATTGGTATGAAAAACGAACTGCGCGACAGTGATAACGCATTGATTCGCGCGGCAAAAGAAGGCTCGCTTACCCGAAAATTGAAGCACTACATCAGAAGCTGCCGTCCCCCGCCCGATGCCGATCCCAAAAAGGAAGGTCGACTACCCACTCTGGCGGGATTTTGCGGAAAGCTGGAATGCGGTGTTTCGGCGGCATTGGAATTGCAAAAGCAATTTCCGTTGCAATTTGAATATTTGTGCGCGGTGCTGGAGGACGAGGCATTGAATGCCACGCGTTGCTCTCCGACAATTGTGAACGCCTATCTGAAAGAGCATTTCGGATACGGAGAAAAAGCGCCCGACACCGAGGAGGAAGCCGTTCGGCTGATCTTTGAGCACGATATTCTGGAGGATGGCGGATGAGTGAAAAGGTATTGCAGATCGCAGGAGTGCCAAATGATCGGCAACGTGAATTTTTCAGATCCCGCGCTCGCTATACCGCTTACGGCGGTGCGCGCGGCGGCGGAAAATCATGGGCGTTGCGGAGAAAGCTGGTAGGTCTGTGCTTGCGTTACCAAGGGATCCGTTGCCTTTTGGTTCGCCGCTCTTATGCCGAGCTGAAAAGCAATCACGTCCGTCCCTTGCTTGCCGAATATCCTTCGGTCCTCTCTTATCGGGAAAGTGAAAAATGCCTGTATTTCCCCAACGGAAGCACGATAGCCCTGGGCTACTGCGCCTCCATGCGTGACTGCTTACGCTATCAGGGGCAGGAGTATGACATCATCGCCATCGACGAGGCAACGCAACTGAGCGAGCATCAGTTTTCTATTTTCAAGGCCTGTCTGCGCGGTGTGAGTGATGTCCCCAGACGAATGTATCTGACCTGCAATCCCGGCGGCATCGGTCACGCATGGGTGAAGCGGCTGTTCATCGACCGTGCTTTCACTCCCGATGAAACACCAAGCGACTACCGCTTTATCGGTGCGCGTGTTTACGACAATCCAACTCTTCTGGGCGCCGATCCCGAATACGTCCGGCAACTGGAAAGCCTTCCGCCAAAGCTCAGAGATGCTTGGCTGCTGGGAAAATGGGATGTTTTTGAAGGACAGTTCTTCACCGAATTCCGAACAGACCGACACGTGATCCGCGAGTCGGAGATCCCCTTGGCTCTTCGCCGCTTCGTTGCCATCGATTATGGCTTTGATATGCTGGCGGCACTCCTTCTGGGAGTGGATGCCCAAGGTGAGTTGTACGTTCTTCGGGAAGTCTGTCAGCCCGACCGCACCTTGCGCGAAGCGGCCGAGCTGGTTGCCACCATGTGCCGTGATCAGCACGCCGAATATGCGGTAGCCTCGCCCGATCTCTGGAATCGCCGTCAGGATACAGGCCGCAGCGGCTTTGAGATCATGCAAGCGGTTACGGGAATGCCGCCGATGCGTGCCGCAGACGACCGCCGTGTTCCGGGCTGGCGTGTGCTTCGGGAATACCTCTCCGAAAGCACCGAAACTCCATCGCTTCATATTGCGTCTTCGTGTCAGAACCTGATCGAGTCGCTCCCCGCACTCCTTTGTGATGCCACCCGTCCCGAGGATGCCGCAGGAGAGCCGCACGCGGTCACGCACAGTCCCGAGGCCTTGCGATATGCGGTGATGAGCCGTACACCGCTGTGGGAAGACAAAAACCACACGGCACGCGATTTCAAATTCCCGACAACTCATAAAAACCGACTCTATTAAAACGCCTTTTTTGCTCTGTGCAGGCGTTTGAGGGAGTTAAAAAACAAAGAAAGGAGTTTACAAATGCCAACTATCAAACCAAAGCGCGCCGCGGCAAGCGAAATTCTGCAAAGCTTTGGCGGGATCGGTCAATCGAGTTCCTCAAGGGAGCACGGCTCTTCTGATCTGCAAAATTTCAGGATCTTGTCGGACGGCTCTTTGGAAAAGCGGTGCGGATTCAAAACAAAATTTGCATTCAGCGCAACACTGCGAGGCTTCTGGGACGGATTCATCGGCGGAAAGCCGCTGACCTGTGCGGTTGCGGGCTCGGAGCTTTTGATCAGGGAAAACGGTTCCTTTGTCAGCAAGCTGACACTCTCAACCGCATCGGGGACGGTACAGTTCGCGGTGTACCGCGACCACCTGTACCTTTTGGACGGCAGCACGATCTATGTCTACTCACCATACCGCGAGGTCTTTCTCCCCGCCATCGGATACGTTCCTCTGATTGGATTTCAATGGAACCCCACCACGCTCGGATCATTTCATGAGCCGATCAATCTGTTTTCCAACAAAATGCGTATCCACTACAAAAATCTGGAAGGAAGCACGGTATACAATCTTCCCTTCACGGCGGCTTCGATCGATTTCATGCTGGCAGACGGCGTATCGGTTACCGACTACAGCTTCACGCCGGGCAGTTCGTCCTTTTCCGTGAATGCGGTCTATTCGGGGCTGGAGGTCGGCTTTACCCGTGCGATCACGCAGGATGAAATCGAGTATATCAGCTCTTCCAAGCAGGCAGTGTGCGACCGCTTGAACGACCGCGAGATCTTATTTCTCTTTGGCGGAAGATCGGGAAATTATTTGTTTGGAACGGTTCCCGTGGACGATGATATGATGAACTCGAGCAGGGCTGTTTACCCCACCTCGGATCCTTTGTACTGTACGGTCAATATGCAGATCTCCGCAGGAACACCGATCAATCCCATCACATCGGTTTACAAGCAACGTGACCGTTTTCTTGCCTTCCACGACAACGGTGCGTTGTCGCTTCGGATCGATGAAAACGATCGTCTGGTCGGTTATCCCGTGCTTTTCGGCTACGGTTGTACCGCAAAGCTTCCTCAGACCGTGATCGATGACAAATTCGTTATCATCAATCGCGGAGGGGTCTTTACGCTCTCATCCGATGCATCCGATCCCGACCGTTTTGACTTGGTTCCCATTGCCGATAGTCTCCCCGCGATGAAAACCGCAAGCTTTTCCAAAAATGCCACCGTTTGTTACAATGCGGAGCATGAGGAGCTGTGGTTCTGCGACACGGTTCATTTTGACAGAGTTTGGGTTTATCACGTTCGCCAAAAGAAATGGTACACCTTCAGCGGATTCACGCCCTCGTTTTTCCTGACCTATCAGGGAAACATCGGGTTTGCAAGCGAAAGCGGTCTTTACCTGTTCGATGATGCAAAAAACACAGACAACGGAGAACCGATCACTGCGATGCTCACCAGCGGATATCTGTTCGCCGATTCTCCCGAATCGATCAAAAGGATCTCCGATGTAACGCTTTTGGCTCAATGCGGAACAAATAATGTCGAATTGCAGTGGAATACCGAGCGCGAAAGCCGCTCGGTCAACCTTTCGTCTGTGAGTGAGCATTCGTTGCCCGTACTGTATGAGCGGCACGTTGAGGCAGGACGATTCCGACTCTTGCAGCTTGTGCTGACCGACACGGGAGAATACCGCACACACATTTATCGGCTTGCTGTATTTGCAAATTCCTGACGTAGAAAGGAGCATTATGAAAACACAACTTACCTCGGCGTGGAAAGCGTACGAAGACGGAAAAGAGTATAAACGTCGATTGGGACTGTATGAAACGGTACGCCGAAACGAACGTTTTTACCGCGGAGATCAATGGCACGGGATCCATACCGATCTTCCCCGCCCCGTCTTCAACCTGGTACGCCGAATCACCGATTATCTGGTTGGCTCGGTGATCCCGAATGATATCTCGATCCGATACACCGATGACCGTCTTCCCTTTGTGGATAACGCGCAAGCACGCGAACAGATCGTCGCCGGCATTGAGATCCTCAACCAGAACGCCTCTTACCGTTGGAAGCACGGAAATATGAAGGCACTCTCTCACAAAGCATTGTTGGATGCGGCGATCTCGGGAGATGCGGTATTTTATTGCTGGTGGAACAGCGATCATGTTGGCGGACAACCGTTTTTGGGCGATATCCGAACCGATCTGATCAACAATACCGATCTGTTCGTTGCCGATGTGGGTAACACCGATCTGCAATCACAGGAATACATCCTGCTCTCGGGACGCGCAACGGTATCCGCTTTGCGCCGTGAGGCACGCGAAAATCATTGCAGCGAAGAGGATATCCGCTTGATTACGGCGGAAGATACCTCCGACAGCCGCGCATCGGACGCCGAGTGCTATGAGCCGCAAGGAGACGAAAAAGCAACCTACCTGTTGCACTTCTTCCGCGAAAACGACAAGGTCATTTTGGAGAAATCCACGCGCCATTGCCTGATCAAGCGTGTTTCCACCGACCTGCATTATTATCCCGTAGCCTACTTCAACTGGCATCCCTCTAAAGGATCCTTCCACGGAAGCGCCCCCGTCAGTGATATGATTGCCAACCAAAAGTACATCAATACAGCGTACTCGATGGCAATGAAGCACATGTACGACACGGCTTTTTCCAAGGTTATTTACGACAAATCAAGGATCCCCGAATGGTCGAATGAGGTTGGAGAAGCAATTGCCGCTGTGGGCGGCGGAAACGTGGCAGACGCGGTATCGGTGATCGGCACGGGACAGATGCAGGACGGCTATCTGGACTTGATCAACAACGTGATCGAAAACACAAAAAGCATGATGGGTGCAACCGAAGCGGCACTCGGAGATGCGCAAGCAAACAACACCAGCGCGATCCTGACGCTCCAGCAGGCATCACAGATCGCACTTCGGCAGGTTGGTTCCCAATTCTGCCGATGCATCAGCGATCTTGCAACGATCTGGGCAGATATGCTTTGTACCTGCTGCCATCCCGAACAACTTTTGCAGGTAGAATCGGGAAGCGGCATCGTGGTCAAGCGTCCCAATTACGCATTGCTCAAGCGCGAGCTTTTGCACGCCGGTGTGGAAGCGTCCCGCGCGGACAGCTATACCCCTGCGGTAACACTCTCCCTTCTTGATAAGCTGTTGGACAGCGGCAGGATCAGCATCGAGGACTATATTGAGCTGTTACCCGATGGCAGTGTGAACGATCCAAACACATTGCTTCAAAAAATCAAACAGAAAGGAAACGTGACAAATGAATGATGAAAAAGCTGACACAATGGATCAAACAACACCTCCCCAAGATCACCAAGATCCTTCATCGGATAGCCGAGCAGAAGATGCAGGAGACACCGACCGAGTCACCCTTGCCAACCAAGACGAAACGGTTGATTTGTCGGATCCGTGCATTTCTTGCGAAGATCCTGCCGAAGCTCAAAAGCTTCCTGAGGATCCCTTGCAGGATCCTGATCCTGCTTCTTCCGTCGCTTGTGAAGGAGATCCGCAATCAGGACTTGAACAACTGCGAGGTGAACTGACGCGCCTGCGCGCCGAGCTTGCCCAAAAGGAGATCTTATGGGAACGGATCGGAGAAGAGTGTGATGAATTTCAAACGCTATACCCGAACGTTGCGCTGAAGGATCTCTCCGACCGCGTTTGGGAGGACGTTGGACGGGGGATCCCGATTGCCGCCGCTTATGCGCTTGCCGAAAAGCGCCGCCTGTACACCGAGGCGCAAGCCGAAAAGAGCAATTACGAGAACCGCTTGCGTTCCGCAGGCTCGCTTGCGGGAACCGAGAACGACTACTTCTCTCCCGCAGAGGTACGCGCCATGACTTCTCATGAGGTACATGAGAACTATCAAAAGATCATGCGTTCCATGCAAAAATGGCACTGATCGAGCAATTATAAGATTTTATTAAAAGAAAGGAAAAAATATTATGGCTATTACGAACTTTATCCCTACCGTTTGGAGTGAAAATCTCTACCGTGCACTTGACAAGCAGTACATCGCCGTTGCAAACTGCAACCGTGAATACGAGGGCGATATCCGCGAGCAAGGCAACACCGTTAAGATCTGCGGTCTTGGCGCGATCACCGTTTCCGGTTACACCAAGAACGTTAACATGAAGGCACCCGAAACGCTTTCCGACAGCGCTCGCGATCTGGTGATCGATCAGGCAAAATATTTCAACTTCCAGATCGATGACGTTGACCGCGTACAGTCGAGCCCCCGCTTGATGGATCTGGCAATGAAAAACGCCGCAAATGCGCTGGCAAACGATGCAGATTCTTACATTTTCGGTCTGTACGAGCAGGCAGGCGTAAAGATGAGCGCAACCGCTGCCACCAAGGATACCATTGTGGACACCTTGATTGCAGCACGTACCAGACTCCACATGAACAATGTAGCGGATCCCTCCGACATCGTGATCGAGGTAAGCCCCGAGGTTGCAGAGCTGATCCTGAAATCCAAGATTGCGCTCTCCACCGACAACACCGACACCCTGGAAGCAGGCTGCATCGGCAACATCGCCGGTTGTAAGGTGTTCGTTTCCAACAACATCGTAAAAAGCGGAAGTGACACCTTGGTACATCAGTGCTTCATCCGCTCCAAACGTGCGATCGCATTCGCCGAGCAGCTTTCCGAGATCGATGCGTACCGTCCCGAGCTGCGCTTTGCCGATGCGGTGAAGGGCCTACACCTGTACGGCGCGAAGGTGGTCTATCCCAATGAGATGGTTACCCTTTCCGTAACCCTTGGCTGAGCGTGAGCAATGACCTGCCGCGAAATCTTTGGCGCGGCTTTGCGATTGCTTTGCGAAGCCGAAAACAGCGCCGCCGACTATGAAGACCGCGCCGGCTATCTGTTGGCAACCTTCTGCACCGAAGCCGCCCCGATCGATAATCGCTATCGAATCGCAAACGGCGAGGGAGAACAGCTCCCCTTCGCAAAGGTGTTTCTGGAGCTGGACAATGAATTCCCGCTCTCGGATATTTTCCTGCCCGCCGCAGAATATTATCTTGCCGCAATGCTGGCGATCGATGAGAACGATGAGCTGTGCGACCGCTACTTTGCAAAGTACACCGATGCTTTGGCATCCATCGTGCAGCCGCGCGCGGAAAAGAAATCCATCAAGGATTGCTATTCTCTACTTTGAGACAAAGAGAAGGAGGATCCGAAGATCCTCCTTCTCTTTTTATGCTTTTTAAGTGGTCTGTATCTGTCGCATAGCCGCGCGGATCTCCTGCAGAGAATATCCATATCTTGCAAGCCATGCAATCATGCGCCGTTGCTCATCGCCGTCTGCGGGAACCTCGCCGTAATGCTTACGGATCAGCGCCGCACATCGGGGGACAAAATCAATCGATTCCAACAAGCTCGGCAGCTCTGCCATTGCATCCACGCCAAAGCCTCTTGCCCACATCTGGGCGTTGATACGTTTCGCGCCCCATAACTTATGCAAACATTTTTCAAGCTCGCGCTCCATGTCGCGGCGCTCATTGATCACACCCATCCGTTGTAGCTCTTCTGCCGCTTGCATGGCAACCGCTCGGGAAAATCCTCGGCGGATCAGCTTTTGCATCAGCATCTGCACGGTGTTCCCCCCGTAAGCCAGCAGATGCTCCCCCGCACGGATCGCACGGCAAAGCTCTGCCGCCGCCTCCAGTGCTTCAAAAGCTTCCTCGGTCAGCTCCCCTTTGGTCGGCTTTTGCTCCAGATACTGATCCATTGATAGGATCAAACGCCGTTCCTCACGATGCTCATCGCACTCGATCAGAATCCGCAACGCCACCTCGGAGCCGTTGTTTTGTGATGTGATTGAGCGAAGCGTTATCGACAAGCCATTACAAAATTGTTGCTCGGAATACGCGATCATTCACCGTCTCCGTCCGACAGACGCAGATCGAAATCATCGTCATCATCGATCTCAAACTCATCCTCACTGCCCGAAAGCTTTGCCTGCTCGCTCATAGCGCGCACCTTTGCCTCGATCTCCTGCATCAGCTCGGAATTGCCCTCGATCAGCTTGCGCACGTTTTCCTTGCCCTGTCCGATACGCTCGCCGTTGTACGAGAACCACGAGCCGCTCTTTTTGATGATCTCCAGCGTGATCGCGTAATCCAGAATCTCGCTGGACAGCGAAATGCCCTTGCCGTACAGGATATCAAATTCGGCAACGCGGAACGGAGGTGCCACCTTGTTTTTTACGATCTTACACTTCACATGGTTTCCGTAAACGTCATTGCCTTCCTTGAGCTGCTCGGTCTTGCGAACATCGATACGAACCGATGCAAAGAACTTGAGCGCACGGCCGCCGGGTGTGGTTTCGGGGTTTCCGTACAGAACGCCGACCTTTTCACGGATCTGGTTGATGAAAATAACCACGCAGTTGCTCTTGGAAATAACGCCCGAGAGCTTGCGCATTGCCTGCGACATCATTCTTGCCTGCACACCAACCATCGACTGTCCCATGTCACCCTCGATCTCCTGTCTGGGAACCAGCGCGGCAACCGAGTCCACAACGATAGCGTCCACAGCACCCGAGCGCGCCAGTGCTTCGCAGATCTCCAAGGCATCCTCACCGCAATCGGGCTGAGAAACCAGCAGATCGTTGATATTCACGCCAAGCGCCTTCGCGTAAACGGGATCAAGCGCGTGCTCTGCATCGATAAATGCGGCGGTACCGTTTGCCTTTTGAACCTCCGCCAGAATATGCAATGCAACGGTAGTCTTACCCGAGGATTCGGGACCGAAGATCTCCACGATTCTTCCGCGCGGCACACCGCCGATTCCCAGTGCCAGATCCAAGGACAGTGAACCCGTGTGGATCGCCTGAACCTCCATGCGCGTATTTTCGCCCAGCTTCATAATAGAGCCCGCACCGAAATCACGCTCGATCTGTGACATTGCGGTTGCAAGTGCTTGCTTCTTCCCTGCCTCGTCCAGATTCATCGGAACAGGACTCTTCGTCTTTTTTGCGGTTGCCATATTCTCTTCTTTCCTTTCACGGATACCCCTTGGTACCCTCTCATTTTTTGATCGACTCTATTATACAACCGCTTTTGGTATTTGTCAAGGGCTTTTTCAAATATATTTTTCCATTTTTGGTATTTTTATTTTCATTTTTTGATTCGAAAGAATTCCAAAATGCGCAAAATTCCAAAATACGAATCAAAAATCAGCCGTTTAGGAATCGATTGGCATGTCGGTATTCCGAGGGCGTCATCCCCGTGTGTTGCTTGAAAAGCCGACAAAAATGGTAGGGACTTGAAAAGCCGCAGCGCTCGGAGATCTCTGCGGTACCGAAAGCCCCCTCGCACAGCATTTGCTTTGCTCTTTGCACTCGCAATTCAATGATGTATTGCTTTGGAGAGATGCCAAACTCCTGCGTGAAAAGCTTGCGGAAATAAACCTCACTGATGCGGCATTCGTTTGCAAGGGCTTGATTGTTCAGCGTTTGCCGCTGATAATTCTCTTCAATATATTTCAAGGCAGGCAACAGGCGGTACGGTCTGCGCTCATCTCCCAAGGCATCCAGAATGGTATAAAAAATGCTCAGTTGCTTTGCGCGGCTTCCCTTGGTGAGCATCAATCGGTGAAGCTGATCGTACAAATGCAGCAAATAATCCTGCTTTTTGATGCGGATCAACGTAACGGTATCGCATAAAAAATCGGCACAGGTAAAATTGATCACAGGAAATTCTCCCGTTTTGTCTCCCGTGAGCGTATAGCTTGCTCCCTGCGGCAAAATGACGGCGTGATCGGCATCGGATACGTAATTTTTTCCGTTTTGCGTGTAGGTGATCTGCCCCGAAATACAAAACGAGATCCCATACCATTTTCGATCGTTCATCGGTTGAAAGCGTCCCTTGGGAGAATGCACGGTGACGGTGTTGATAATATCGGTCACCACAACTCTTTGCAGATCCATCCACTCCACCTCTTTCCTTTTGATGATCCGATTATATCATTTTCGTTAACTTTTGTCAATATTTCGTTGTTTTTTGTATCAAAAAGATCAATCTTCTATCGCTTTGTGGATTGCAAACAGTCCTTTTTCGTGCTAATATATAAAAAAAGGAGGTACTCGCTATGAAATTTGACGGACGAGTTGCGCTGATCACAGGCGCGGCGGTTGGAATCGGACGCGCAACGGCGCTGGAAATGGCACGCGAGGGCGCGGCCCTGATCCTTTTGGATATATCCCCCGAAAAGCTTTCGGAGCTGAAGCAGGAGCTATCACAATACACCGATCGGGTGTTGCTCTACACCTGCGACATCGGCAATGAGGAGCAAGTGAACGTTACGGTTAAAGATGCGCTGGAAAAGGTTGGCAAGATCGATATTTTGGTGAACAATGCGGCAATCTGGAGATGTCACGCATCCTTCCTGGATGTTCCAACGGATGAATGGAAGAATTATATGAACATCAACGTGCTGGGAACGGTATACGTAACGCGCGCTGTCCTGCCCTCCATGCTGGATCAGCAATACGGAAGGATCATCAACGTAGCGTCGGTTGCGGGCGTATACGGAAACGCAAAAATGACACACTATTCGGCAACCAAGGGTGCCGTGATTGCCCTTACCAAGGCTCTTGCAAAAGAGGTTTCGGCAAAGGGTGTGCTGGTGAACGCGGTATCGCCCGGAAGCGTATCACCCTCCAAGCAATCGGATATCGATTACACACAGCCCTCCGAGCTTTCCTTTATCGGAAGGACGGGCAGCGACAGAGAAAACGCAAGCCTGATCTGCTTCCTTGCCTCGGAGGATGCAAGCTATATTTCGGGACAAAATATTCAGATCGACGGCTGTCGAAAGAAACAATAAATAAAAGGAGAACTGACATGGAATTCAAGAATAAAACCGCGATCTCAACCGGTGCGGCATCGGGCATGGGACTCTTGTTCGCACAGAATTTTGCCGCGCTTGGCGGAAATGTGGTAATGTGTGACGTCAACGAAGCGGTATTGACCGAAAAGGTTGCCCAGATCAATGCAAAAGACGGCGGCAGAGCGATTGGTGTGATCTGCGACGTGCGCGACTATGCACAGGTCTGTGCCGCAAGAGATAAAGCGATTGAAGCCTTTGGAAGCATTGACGTGGTCACCAACTTTGCAGGAGGTGCTTCAACGCGTATCCATAAGGTTGACAAAACGCTTTATCCCGAGTTTCCCGATGTTCCGATCGAGGTTTATGACTGGGGACTGGACGTTAACCTCAAGGGTCCGTTCTATTTTGCTCACGCAGTGCTGGGACAGATGCGCAAGCAAAAGAGCGGCGTGATCGTCAATCTCGGCTCAATCACAGGTGCCGAGGGAAGTGGCTACAACCCCGATTACGCAAGCGCGAAGATCGGCTTGATGCAAGGGCTGACCAAATCCATCGCCCAGTTTGGCGCGCCCCACAACATTCGCTGTGTTTGTGTTTCTCCCGGTCCAGTACTGACTCGCCCCGAAATGGCGAACATGAAAACACCGATGGGCAGAGCCGCCGAGCCGCAGGAGATCATTGATCTGTGTCTGTTTTTGATCTCCGACAAGGGACAGTTTATCAACGGTGAAAACATCATGATCGATGGCGGCAGAAACGCCATGGGAAGGAAGATCCCCTGATGAAACCTACATTTTTGGAATTTGAGCGTCCTCTTTTGACAACGATGGTGCAAGCGGCAACGCCCGAGCGCACGATCGAATTGATGGACAAGGCATTTCCGATGGGAGCCGAAGCCTTTGGAATGCAGTTTTGCCAATTCCCTGCCGAATACAGAAACGAAGCGACCTACAAAAGGCTTTTCGCGGCAGCGCACGGGCTTCCCGTGTACGTGACCAACTATCGCGGTAAAAACAACGAAGGAAAAAGCGATGACGTACTGGCGCAGGAAATGCTTGAGCTTGCCTGCGCGGGTGCAACGCTTTGCGATGTAATGGGAGACTTGTTTGATCCCGTCCCCGATGAATTCACTTCCGATCCGATCGCGGTCAAAAAGCAGATCGAGCTGATCGATGCGATCCATGCGGCAGGCGGTGAGGTTTTGATGTCCTCGCACACAAAAACCACCTCCTCTGCCGATCGCGTTCTGGAGATCGCTCTCGGTCAGGAAGCGCGCGGTGCCGATATCTGCAAGATCGTTACCAAAGCGGAAACACAAGAAGACGAGATCGAATATCTCCGTATTCTGAATCTGCTCAAAAAAGAGCTGAAGATCCCCTTCCTCTTTTTGTGCGGCGGAAACTATTGTAATCTGCTCCGCCGTGTTGGCAGCATGCTTGGCAACTGTATGTCGCTCTGCGTTTGCGAGTACGACGACCTCGCCACCAAAGCTCAACCCCTGCTCTCCGATATGCGTAGTTTGAGAGAGCTTTTAGGGAAAAAGGATTGATTATGGAGGGGAGAGGGACTTTTTGAGGAAAAGCCCCTCTCCCCTCTCAAAAACTTTCACTGCTTTAAACCGCAAAGGTTACTGTAAAGAAAAAGCACCTCATCCGTCACCTACGGTGCCACCTTCTCCTCAAGGAGAAGGCTCTCAAGGTTCCTGCCCTTGGAAAGGATTTTCGTTATGCAATAATAGCACCTTTAATAATTTTGAATGATACAAAACAGCTACTCTATAACCTTTTCAAGCGATTGATTCTTTGAAGCCTTCTCCTTGAGGAGAAGGTGGCGGCGAAAGCCGACGGATGAGGTGTAAATGTAACATTTAATATGACAAATCAACAAGATTCAAATTGTCGTGCTTCGCACTGACGCTTTATATGCAAAACTACGGGCTCCGCGATTGCGGAGCCCGTAGTTTTATCAATTTGTGGGTTGGATCAAGTCAAGCTCACTATTCCGTCGGCGCAAATCACTGCGGTTGCGAGGACATTGGAATTCCAATATGATCCCTTACAAATCGCCTTTCACTCGGCAATTGTGCCTTGGAATGTGATGCCTTTCAGGCTACTGCAACCAGAGAACGCATAATCGCCGATGCTCGTCACACTGCTTGGAATTGTAACATTTTCAAGATCGGTGCATCCCACAAACGCATGAGCTCTAATACTCGTCACCGACAATCCCTTATATTTTTTCGGTATTTTTACGGAGTGTACTAAAGTATCACGCCCTTTAACACAATATGAATCTCCAATTTGTTCAGATTCCAATTTAGAATCAGAAGCGGAACGTATAGCAAAAATGCAACACACCGCCAAAAGTAACACCAAACTGAGCAACAATATTTTTTCATTTTAATCTTTCTCCTTTTTGTCACATTTTTCCTTTTTTCACTAAATGTATACGTTTCGCAAAAATTTCCATAAATTAGGAAAAACCACCCCCTGCAAACGCAAAGCCCCGAGCAGGCGAGCCGTGTTTAGCGGCTTGCCTGCTCGGAGCTTCTTTGTAAAAGGTTTTGGGGTAAGGGGAGGTTTGGAGGGGAGAGGGACTTTTGCAAAAGTCCCTCTCCCCTCCATAAACAACTCTCTTATTCTAAAATCAAACTACACCGTAAGCGAGCATAGCGTCGGCAACCTTGAGGAAGCCTGCGATATTAGCGCCTGCAACCAGGTCACCTTCCATGCCGTAAGCCTTAGCAGCGGCAACCGAGCTGTCGTAGATGCCCTTCATGATTGCATGAAGCTTTGCGTCTACCTCTTCTGCGGTCCAGCTGTAACGCATGGAGTTCTGGGACATTTCCAAGCCGGAAACAGCAACGCCGCCTGCGTTTACTGCCTTGGAGGGAGCAACCACAACGCCGTTCTCCTTCAGGTATGCAACAGCCTCGTTGGTGGTGGGCATGTTGGAAACCTCAACATAATACTTGATACCGTTTGCAACGATCTGCTTTGCATCGTCCAGAAGAACCTCGTTCTGGGTTGCGCAAGGCATGATCACGTCAACCTTCTCGCCCCAAGGCTTCTTGCCTGCGAAGAAGGGTACGCCAAACTTCTCTGCGTAGTCCTGTACGCGGTTGCGGCAGGATGCGCGCATCTCGAGCATGAAGTTGATCTTCTCGGGAGTGGACACGCCGTCCTTATCGTAAATGTAACCGTCGGGACCCGAAATGGTTACAACCTTACCGCCCAGCTCGTTGATCTTCTGAACGGTACCCCAAGCTACGTTACCGAAGCCCGAGATTGCAAAGGTCTTACCCTTTACTTCCTCGCCGAAGGACTTGAGCATTTCAACAGTATAATATACAGCACCAAAGCCGGTAGCCTCGGGACGGATCAAGGAGCCGCCGTAAGCTCTGCCCTTTCCGGTCAGAACGCCGGTGAACTCGTTGCGCAATCTCTTGTACTGACCGTACAGATAGCCGATCTCACGAGCGCCAACACCGATATCGCCTGCGGGAACGTCGGTATCCGCACCGATATACTTGGAAAGCTCGGTCATAAAGCTCTGGCAGAAGCGCATAACCTCTGCATCGGACTTGCCCTTGGGATCGAAGTCGGAGCCGCCCTTACCGCCACCCATG
Source organism: Clostridia bacterium (assembly GCA_017453335.1). The sequence continues at coordinate 7,695 of JAFTKI010000056.1, read as the reverse complement.
GGGAGACCGGTGAGAGAGTTCTTAAAGGTTTGCTCGAAGCCGAGGAACTTGATAATGCTCTCGTTTACAGAGGGGTGGAAACGCAAGCCGCCCTTGTACGGACCGATCGCGCTGTTGAACTGTACGCGGAAGCCGCGGTTCACCTGTACGTTGCCCTGATCGTCAACCCACGGAACGCGGAACTTGATGATTCTTTCGGGCTCAACCATCATTTCGATGATGCCTGCCTTCACGATGTCGGGGCGCTGATTTACAACGGGCTCGAGGGACTCCAGAACCTCGGTAACGGTCTGATGGAACTCAGTCTCACCCGGATTGCGCTTCTTTACGTCTTCAATGACTTTCAGCAAATACTCATTTTTGATGCTCATAATATGATTCCTCCTGAAAAATTGCCGCATAATTGCAAGTTGGAATGATAAAAATTTCACCAAAAGTGGAATTTCCGCCCCAAAACCTACGAATTATACATACTAAACGAAATTATTATAATACAAAAGTTGCACCTTGTCAATAACTTTTGGGCAAAAAAACAGCAACGCGGAAATATTTTTTCACAATATCGGTCAACGAAAAGCAAACGGCGTGCCGCGAAGCCGCGACACACCGCTGTTTTGGAAAATTCATTCAATAGAAGTGATCTCTGCCTTCGCAATTCCCAAGCGGCAGAGTGTGTTGCCGTCCTCGGCATTTCCGCGACAATAGGCAAGCAACAGACAGCCGTCGTTTGTTTTGAAAACGGCGGGATATCCGTATCCGCGCGTGGGGTTGTTCTCGATGGTATTCAAAATTCCCCACGTTTTGCCCTCATCGGTACTTTTGCGGATCACAAAGGGCGTTCTGCCCCACGAGCCCTCGGGCTCAACTCTGCCGTTGTATCGGGGAACGGGATTGTAAATTGCATAAGCGACACCGTCAAAGGATTTGATCTGCATGGGCGAATTCGGAGAGGTAAATTCACTCGGTCTTGGCTCAAAAAAGCCGTTTGTTCCGTTGGTGGAAACCGTTTCGTACTGTCTTCCGAGATATGTGCGGATCCAATAATACAACCGATCGCTGTATTCAATGATACCGGGTTCTTCGTAGCCTCTTGCCCAGTCTGCAGGATTGGGCAGACTGAAGATCTGCTCTGAACGGCTAAAGCTTGCACCGTCATCCTCGGAGATCAGAATCGTTGCCGACATGTGTCGACCGCCATGCAAAAAGATCTCCTCCGCCGTACAAAAAGAGGCAGGTGCCACCAACCGTCCGTCCGACAGGCGCACAATGCGGTCATTGTTAACCACGTAGTATGCGGAAGGCACCGCTTCAAAATTGCAACGCTCGGCACGCCACACCTCTCCATCGGAAGAAACAACCCTTCCCATTGTGGTGGTCCTGTTATTTTCCTTGATCAGAAAATAAAAAGCAAGATCGCCGTTCTTTTGTTCCACAGCGGAAACGCTCATGATATTTTTCGTGCCGAATTCGGCGGCACGCGCGATCAGACGCGGCTCACTCCAGCTCTCGCCCTCATCACGCGACACGATCATGGCAATATCACATGCGGCGTGGTCATGGTTGCTATCTCCTGAGTATCGGCTGTATGCAAATAATATCTCCCCTCGTTTCCCGCGCAAAAAGGCACCCTCGCTGTTTCGGGGATTGCCGTGTGTGGGTGGAAGCTGATGGATCAAACGAAATTTCATAAAGTACTCTCCTTTGCAGTTTCTTTTCGGTTAGCAAAATATTTTTTGGTCCATGTGACCGCCGCCTGCACGATGCGGAACAGGTTATAGGAGCTGATGATGATGTAATTGAAGTTTGCGGGATCCTTGACCGTCAGAAGGATCCAAAGCAGAAGCGAGAGCATCGAGGAAACGGCACTGATATACTGCGAATCCACAAACTGACGCGCGGCAAGGATCGAAACCGTAATGCTCATAGCAAAGATGTACGTATCCAACAGAGGGTAAGATTGTCCCGCAAAAAACTGCGACAAGCCAAAATAGCAAGCCACCCAGCCCAGAAGGCTGACCGCCAGCACGGGCAACAGCCGCTTGATCCCCAGCACCTTTAATTCGGGACGCGATCTGTCCTTGTTTTTGCTCCAAACAAAAAAGGAATAAAACTGGATCGGTGCCGAGATCACCACCGCCGAGATCAAGGAAAAATAGAGTCCCTCCGACAGGTAAGAGATGCCGTACAAGAGCGCATTTGCTCCGCCCAGCAAAAAGGCATATCGGTTGGCGTTTACAAGCAGCATCTGCACCGCCAGTGTGATCAGCGTGGGAAGCGTTTTCAGAAAGGATTGCCCCCGCAATACGGCAAAAACGATGATCATCACGGCAACCGCCGCCATCAGCAGATAATCAAAGATCTGTTTGCTTTTCTTCATAATAAGACCTCTTTTGCATTGATGTCTTAATTATAAAGGTGTTGGACGCAAAAGTCAATCAAACCAACGGACAATCGAAAAAGAAAATGTCCTTTTTTTATAGTTTCTATTGCAATTCGGCACGGTTTGCTTTATAATGGACAAAAAGGAGGTGGACGGTATGCAAAAGTTGGGATATTCGATCCGTCTGTCCGATATCCGCTTGAATCTGACCGCTTGGAGGGACGGCTTTCGTCTTTCGGACAAAACAAGCAGTCGTTCCCTGCCTGCACAACTGAAGCTGATCCATACGCACAACGATTTTGAGATCTTCTTCGTTTCCGATGCCACACTGGTGTTGCACACGATCGATGGAACGCATGCCTACACCGATTCGCTGGTGATCATCCCGCCGCGGCTCGAGCATTACGTCACGCTGGAGAACCTTGTTTGCGGACATTATATGTACTTTTCGATCGAAAAGAGCAATGCGGCGGAAAGCAAGCAATTTGACGCGCTGTCCTCCACTTTGAATCACGGGGTGATTGCGCTGGAAATGAGTGACGACGAGCGTTTTTACACATCCCATATAGACCGTGCACTTTCGGACAGTGCATCGACCGAAACACTTCCACACCTTTTTGCCCTTCTCTTTTCCGAGTGCTTTTCCCGATTGGCACCCGTTCAGAGCAGTTCTCCCCTTACCAAAAGCGGAAGCTATGCAAATACCATCGATCTGTATATTTCGGAACACTACGCACAGCCCATTCGTCTTTCCGATCTTGCGCAGGAGCTTTTCCTTTCCGTTAAGCAGGTGTCGCGTATTTTGCAAAAGGAATACGGTTGTTCCTTTTCCGAGCTGCTCAACCGACACCGTCTCTCGGCGGCGTGCATGCTCTTGCGCTACACCGAGCTGGAAATTGCCGAGATCGCCGCACAGGTTGGATATGAATACGAAAACTATTTTTATACCGTATTTCGCAAGGCTTACGGCATCACGCCAAAGCAATATCGGCAAAGCGACACGGCACAAGCGAAAACTTGATTTTTTTGATTGGTAATACCTTGTATTTATATTCCCTTTGTGTTATAATGAAGCTGACGAAACTTCAACAAAGGAGGAACACGCATGAACGGTCAATACATCACGCCGCGATCCGACAAGATGAAAGGCAGAGGCTGGGTATTCACCTTTTCTCTGATATCGCTGATCTGCTTCTCGGTTTATTTTGTGAGAGATGCTTTTGATTTTTTTGTAAGCTTCGATTCTTACACGTTTTTCTCGTATTTTTTAAGGCTGAGCTATTTCTTGAGTACGTTTCTGTACGTTTCTGCCATGCTTTTGTTATTCCTGCTGATAACCATTTGGCATAACCGCACAGCGGCAAAGGTATTTTTTCCGTTGATTTTTCTGCTTTTGCTTGCAAGAACCCTACTCACCCTCCTCACAAGAGGGATTAGTTGGCTTGATTCCATTGATTTAGCGGTCCTCTTTTACATTTTCCTGGAGCCCCTGATGATGCTCATCTTGTACCTGTTGGCTACCTTAAACGCATTTCGCGTATTCAAAGGCATTGTTCCGATCATACTTGCCGCTTCTTTCGCAATTTCGTCCGCAGCGCAAGGAATCGGATCAGTTGTCAGAGGATTGATCACCACTTTCGAGTATATCAATCTCGGCTATGATTACGTGGGTTCCGATTTATCGGATTACCTGTTTGGGGGCTTGCATAATCTCGGATTTTTGTTTTTCTGTATTACGATCATTCTCTACGTTTCCCTCAACGGTGTCCCGGGTTCAAGTAAAAAAATTCAATAAACCAATCATAAAAGCACAGAGAGGTTGCTGAAGCAACCTCTCTGTGTTTTGATATGATATTACTTTTATAACGCGCCTTAGGATCAAGCGATTTCAACAAGTGCAAGCAGAGCAAGCATTGCACCGAGAGCAGCAAAGGAAAGTCCAACGATGCCAAGGATCAGCGTTACAACGTTCTTCTTGGGCTTCTTGAACGCAGCGATTGCCAGCGAACCAAAGATGATTCCAATGATCGTGAAGGGCAGAGCAAGGAAGAAGCAAACCAAAGCTTCTTCATCATAGTAAACATAACGATAACCATAGGAATAAGAATAGTAAGAGTAATAAGAGGTTGCAAAGTCCATGGCAAGCGAGGAAATGATGAAACTGATAAAACCAAAGATCGTAGCAATGATTCCCTTGGCAAGGCCTGCGGTTCTGTGAACGGGATCCTGTGCGGGAGCAGCAAAATTCGGGTTCTGCCGATAATATCCGTTAGGATCCGGCTGCTGTGCATAAGGCTGCTGTGCATAAGGCTGCTGTGCATAAGGCTGCTGTGCATAAGGCTGCTGCGCATAGGGCTGTTGCGCATACGGTTGCTGCGCATAAGGCTGTTGCGCGTAGTTAGGCTGTTGCGCTTGGTTGGGTTGTTGTGAAAAACCGAGGGTCGCCTGCGTAGTCGCCTGCGTAGTCGCCTGCGTAGGCGCCTGCTGAGGTGGCTGTTGGAAAGACGACTGTGCTTCCGCTGCCTTGCATTCGTTACAAGCATCGGCTTGGTAATCGATCCACTTTCCGCATTTCGAACAATACATAAGTCCTCCTTTGGGCATTGACACCCTGATGAAAGTATTTTATTTTTCCCAAAAAGGGTATAAATCAAGGATACTGCGCTTAGTGTGACAGATATTCGTCGATCGCGGCGGCGGCTGTTTTACCCGCGCCCATTGCGAGAATGACCGTTGCGGCACCCGTTACCGCGTCACCTCCCGCATACACTCCGTCAAGAGAGGTCTTTCCGGTTTCCTCGGCAACCACAATGCCGCCGCGGCGATTGACATCCAGTCCCTCTGTGGTGGATTTGATCAGCGGATTGGGAGAGGTACCGATCGAGATGATCACCGAATCACATTCGAGTTCAAACTCGGAGTTCGGGATCTCCACAGGGCTTCTTCTGCCCGAAGCATCGGGCTCGCCCAACTCCATACGAATGCACTTCATGCCGCGCACAAAGCCGTTTTCATCACCGAGGATCCCGATGGGATTGTTGAGAAGCAAAAATTCAATGCCCTCCTCCATCGCATGCTCAACCTCCTCCCGTCTTGCGGGAAGCTCCTCCAAGGAACGGCGATATACGATGTAAACCTTCTCGGCCCCCAAGCGCAGCGCACTGCGCGCCGCATCCATTGCCACGTTTCCGCCTCCAACAACCGCAACACGCTTTGCATGTTGGATCGGAGTGGTGCTGTCGGGCAAAAAAGCCTTCATCAAATTGACACGCGTTAAAAATTCGTTTGCCGAATAAACGCCCTTCAGATTTTCTCCGGGGATATTCATAAAGCGAGGAAGTCCCGCGCCCGAGCCGATAAACACCGCCGCAAAGCCCTCTTCCCTCATCAATTCCTCGATCGATACGGTTCTTCCAACCACCGTATTGACCTCGATCTTCACGCCGAGAGCCTTCAAGGTCTCGATCTCCTTGGCAACGATCGCCTTGGGCAAACGGAATTCGGGGATTCCGTAAACCAACACGCCGCCTGCTGTATGCAATGCCTCAAACACGGTTACGTCATAGCCCTTTTTGGCAAGATCGCCCGCGCAGGTCAAGCCCGCAGGACCTGAACCGATCACCGCCACGCGATGACCGTTTGCGGTCGGCTTTTGGGGCTGTTCCTTGACATTTTCATTATGATAATCGGCAACAAAGCGCTCCAGTCTGCCGATTCCGACAGCCTCGCCCTTGATTCCGCGCACACATTTGCCCTCGCACTGCGATTCCTGCGGACACACACGTCCGCAAACGGCGGGAAGCGAGCTGGAATCGGTGATGATACGGTAGGCTTCTTCAAACTCGCCCACCTTGACCTTTTGGATAAAATCGGGAATTGCAATTCCCACGGGACATCCCGAAACGCAGGGCTTGTTCTTACAGTTCAGGCAACGCTCTGCCTCGTCGATCGCCATTTTTTCGGTATACCCCAGCGCAACCTCCAAAAAATTCCGTGCGCGAACGCTTGGCTCCTGTGAAGGCATGGGATTCTTTTTGGGATTCATGTTCGGCATCTCACTCCACCTCCTTCGAAAACAGGTTACAGGTCGCCTCGTGAGCATGACGCTCAAAGGGCTTATACATCGAGGAGCGTGCAATCGCCTCATCAAAATCGATCAGATGTCCGTCAAACTCGGGGCCATCCACACAGGCAAATTTGGTCACACCGCCAACGGTCAGACGGCATCCGCCGCACATTCCCGTTCCGTCGATCATAATCGGGTTCATCGATGCCACTGTTTTGATGTTGTATTCCTTTGTCAGCTTACAAACGAATTTCATCATGGGCAAAGGTCCGATGGTGATCACCTCATCGTATTGCTCACCGCTCTCGATCAGGGCGCGGAGCGCATCGGTTACCAGTCCCTTTTCTCCCCACGAGCCATCGTCCGACATTTTTTCAAAGCGAGTCGAAACCGCCGCGAATTCGTCCTCAAGAATCACGAGATCCTTCGTGCGGAAGCCCGCTACCGTGTGAACCTCGGTTCCCATCTCGGAAAACGCCTTGGCAACGGGATATGCGATCGCGCATCCCACACCGCCGCCAACCACACAGACCCGGCGCTTGCCCTCCACGTTGGTGGGCTTGCCCAAAGGGCCTACAAAATCATGCAGACAGTCGCCCTCGTTCATGTGGTTGAGTGCTTCGGTAGTGGCTCCCACCACCTGAAAAATAACAGTTACAGAGCCCTTTTCGCGGTCGTAATCGGCAACCGTCAAAGGAATCCGTTCTCCCCGCTCATCGGTACGCAAAATGATGAACTGCCCGGCCTTTGCCTTTTTGGCAACCTTCGGTGCATCAATTTTCATCAGCGTTACCGTGGGGTTCAAGCTTCTTTTTTCCAAAATGCAATATTTCATAATCTGATCCTTTTCTTGATCTTGCATTGCGGCAAGATTTTGCCGCAACGTAGACACATATAGTTAATTTATATTATACATTACTTTCCTTTAAATTGCAAGGGCTTTTTCAAGTTTTTTCAGTTCAACATTTAAAAAATATAATATGGATAATAAATATCCACCGCATGGTTTTCACTATACAATAAATATCCACCCGCGGGTGGTATCTCATTTTCGGGCATAGCCCTACCCGCTACTGGCTACGCACAAGTGCGTTGTAGATTGGCCTGCCAGCCATGCAATCGTTACTTGCCACCCGTAAACGGGTTCCACTGTGAGCCTCCCTTGTGTAAAGGGAGGTGGCATTTTCGCAAGAAAATGACGGAGGGATTGTAAAAAGCAGTAATCCACACAAAACAATCCCTCAGTCAG
>JAFTKI010000055.1 GCA_017453335.1 Clostridia bacterium | reverse complement strand
ATGAGCATTGCAAGGTTGGTCTTACCGCAAGCGGAGGGGAATGCTGCGGAGATATACTTCACTTCGCCCTGAGGATTCTCGAGACCGAGGATGAGCATGTGCTCAGCCATCCAGCCCTCTTTGCGTCCGAGGTAGGAAGCGATACGGAGTGCAAAGCACTTCTTACCAAGCAGTACGTTTCCGCCGTAGCCCGAGTTAACAGACCAGATGGTGTTGTCTTCGGGGAAGTGGCAGATGTAACGCTTCTCGTCGTCACAATCAGCAACTGCGTGCAAGCCCTTTACGAAGTCAGCGGAATCACCGAGAGCCTCAATGATCTTCTTGCCAACGCGGGTCATGATGATCATGTTCAGAACAACGTAGATCGAGTCGGTCAGCTCAATACCGATCTTTGCGAAATCGGAGCCAACAACGCCCATGGAATAGGGGATTACGTACATGGTCTTGCCCTTGTAGGAATTCTTGTAGAGCTTGGAAAGCTTTTCGTAGCATTCCTTGGGATCCATCCAGTTGTTGATGTTACCTGCATCTTCCTTCTTGCTGGTGCAGATGAAGGTTCTGTGCTCAACGCGTGCTACGTCGTTGATAGCGGTTCTGTGCAGATAGCAGTTGGGGTACAGCTCGGGATTGAGCGCTTCCAGCTCACCCGATGCGCAAGCCTCTGCACGCAGGGCCTCGGTTTGCTCCTCGCTGCCGTCGATCCAAACGATCTTGTCGGGATTTACGAGGTCTGCCATGGATTTGATCCAATCCAAAACATGCTTGTTGTTGGTCATGATTTTACTCCTTTATATGATAATTATTTTTTAACAACTTTTGGTTTCAAGTTACCTTGTTGCCCAGCATATATTTTACACTTTTTTTTTTCATTTTTCAATGGTCTTTTGAAAAGGTTACGATTTGTTCATAATTTTAAAGAGTTTGCGGGGTATTTTTTCGAAAAATGCAAGTTTTTTTAGGAAAAAATGCAAAAATACTTTGCAAAAACCTGCTTTTATGGTATAATGAGAGTCGAAATTACAAGAATGGGAGGTGGGAAAATGCGAAAACTGAGTCAGAAGGAACAGGCGGTATTGGAGTGTATTCGCCGTCTTTCCCGCCAAAACGGCTATTCTCCGAGTGTGCGCGATATCGGCGCCGCCATGGGCTTCAAAAGTACTTCCACCGTGCAGATGTATCTTGACCGCTTGGCAGAATACGGTTATATCCGCCGCGCCGAGGGTAAAAGTCGATCGATCCTTTTGTGCGAGCCGATCCAACATCAAGCGGTCGGATGTCTTCGCAAAGGCATTCTTCCGTCCCGTGTGACGAATGACGCGGATCTTGACGGTGAGCTTTCCTTTTCTTATCGGGAGAAATTGCCGAGCGATGCGCGCCTGATCGCCGTTCTCCAAGAGGAGGAATGGTGGGTGCTCCTGCAATGCGCGAGCTTGCCCGAGGATAAACCGAAGATCTATCTTGAAAACGCTCGGCTTACAGTGAAAGAAAACACGGAAGGCGAGTGCATTGGCTCTTTGTTGGCTGTGATCCGCCAATGTTGACTTGGTATTCTAATAAACGGAAGCGAACAATGAACAGCTTCCGTTTTTTTCTTGATCTGCCATTAAATTTTTTCGCAAATAAAGGTCGTTTGATTGACATTTTTTTGGGAATGTGGTATACTGTAAATAGGCTGTTTTTTCGGTTGTTTGTGAGGCGCAACTCCAAACGCAGAAAGGAAAATAGCTTTTATGGGAAAATATTTTGGAACCGACGGATTTCGCGGCGAAGCGGGAGTAACGCTGACCGCCGATCACGCCTATCGCATCGGACGATTTTTGGGATATCATTTTTCCGAGAACGGTACAAAAGGCGTGCGGGTCGCCATCGGAAAGGATACGCGCCGCTCATCGTATATGCTGGAGTATGCCGTCACGGCAGGTCTTGCGGCATCGGGAGCTGACGTTTCGCTGTTGCACGTTACCACCACGCCAAGCGTGTCGTATGTTGTTTCAAGCGAGGGCTTTGATTGCGGGATCATGATTTCGGCAAGCCACAATCCGTATTCCGATAACGGCATCAAGCTGGTGAACCGCTTTGGGGAAAAGATGGACGATGCCACGCTCGGTCTGATCGAGGACTATCTGGATGCGGGCGACAGTGTTGCGCTTCCGTTTGCCACGGGTGAGCGCGTTGGAAAGGTGATCGACCACACGGCGGGCAGAAACCGATATCTCGGATATCTGATCTCGCTGTCAAGGCACTCTTTTCGCTCCTATCGCATCGGTCTTGACTGCGCAAACGGCAGTGCGTGGATGCTGGCAAAGGCTGTTTTCGATGCACTTGGAGCCTATACCGAGGTGATCCACGCGTCCCCCGACGGCTTGAATGTTAATCGCAATGCGGGATCCACGCATATCGAGTCGCTCGCGGAGCTGGTGCAGGAGCGCCGCTTGGATGTTGGCTTTGCCTTTGACGGAGATGCCGACCGTTGCCTTGCGGTGGATGAGAACGGGCAGATCGTCAACGGCGATCACATTCTCTATATTCTTGCCAAGCACCTACGTGCGCAAAACGAGCTGGCGAACAACACCGTCGTGACCACTGTGATGTCAAATCTGGGACTTTACCGAGCACTGGACGCCGAGGGGATCGCTTACGAGCAAACAACGGTGGGCGATCGGTTTATCTGGGAAAATATGAAGGAAAACCGTCACTCTTTGGGCGGCGAGCAATCGGGACATATCATTTTATCAAAATACGCCACTACGGGCGACGGGATTCTGACCGCGATCGCATTGATGGATGCGATCATTGAGAGCCGAGAGCCGCTTTCCAAGCTGGCACAGCCCGTGCGAATGCTGCCGCAGGTGACCGTAAACGTGCGCGTGAGCGACAAGGCAAAGGCTAAAAATGCTCCGAGCGTACAGCAAGCCGTGCAGACAGTGCGCGACAAGCTTGGGAAAGAGGGAAGGATCCTCTTGCGCGAAAGCGGTACCGAGCCTGTTTTGCGCGTGATGGTGGAGGCACCCACCGAAACCTTGTGCCAAACGCTGTCAAATGCCGTTGCGGATGTGATCCGCAGCGAGGAAAAACAATGATAGAAAGAGGACTGTTATGAGCAACTCATGGAATGAACTGAAAACAAAAACGCTGTTTCGCTCGCCCGAGCATTCGATCGCGTCAGACTATCTGATGCAGTTTGAGTATCCGTGGCAAGCGCTGTCGGGACTGTCTGACCTGATCCGCGAGCTGGGAAATGCTCTTCCGAAGGATGAATACACGCAGCTCGGTGAATCGGTCTGGGTGGCGAAGAGTGCGAAGATCGCACCCACCGCGGCACTTGACGGCCCCTGTATCATCATCGGCCCCGAAGCCACCGTTCGTCATTGCGCGCTGATCCGTGAAAATGTCATCATCGGCAAGGGCGTGAACGTGGGACACTGTACGGGCATTAAAAACAGCATTTTGTTTGACGAGGTTCAGGTTCCGCATTATAACTACGTGGGCGACTCGATCCTGGGCTACAAATCGCATCTGGGAGCGAGTGCCTTGACCTCTAATCTGAAGAGTGACAAGACCAACGTCAGCATTTTGATTAACGGCGAGAAGGTGGACACGGGCAGACAGAAGGTTGGCTCGATGCTGGGCGACTTTGTGGAAGTGGGAGCGGGAACCATCCTCAACCCGGGAACCGTGATCGGGGAGTACAGCAACGTATACCCGTTGGTCACCGTACGCGGCTACGTTCCGCCGCATCATATCTTCAAATCACAGGGCAACGCGGTCAAAAAGGAACCGCGCTGACCAACCGCGCCTCACAGAACCGAAAATAGCGGGGAACAGAATAAAAAGCCGATCTTATAAAAGGTCGGCTTTTGCTGTATCACGAAAACCCCGCCATAGTGGCGGGGTTCAAAATAGGCTATGCCGATGGGCAGAAGAAAAAGCAAAAGTCAGCGCAGAATATTTTTGTGGGAAAGGCTCCCTTGTGTAAAGGGAGCTGTCAGCGAAGCTGACTGAGGGAT
>JAFTKI010000054.1 GCA_017453335.1 Clostridia bacterium | reverse complement strand
CGTTTTTTGTGGGAAAACTTTTGAAAAATTTTTCCCAAACCCTTTCAAAACTTTTACCGATTTGAACCGCCGCTGTGAAATGAGTTGCTAAACACAACTCATTTCACAGCGGCGGTTTGATCAATTTTATCTTCTTAAATGCAGTACGCTGTTCGTTCGTGAAACGGCGTTTTTTCTTTTGTATGCGTACAGCAGAATAGCTGCCGCGAGAAACGGGGCCCCCAAGCATAACTGCAAGCAGTTACGCGGTGATATTTGCCCCACGGGGCAAGTGATATTGCTTCGCAGTGAAATACTTGCTTCGCAAATGTGATATATTCGCTGGCGCGAATGTGAAAAAATCAAACGCAGGGTAACATACAGAATTTTGTGTTACTCTTGATCCTTTGCCGGGCGACGCAGGTCGCCCCTACAATCAAATCCATAGGTCGGTGCACAAATTTGAAATCAACCACAAACCTCGTGTATGGACTAACGCACCAATTTTAAAATGAGTACTGTCTTATAAGCCTTCCCCAGCGGGGAAGGTGCCGAGGAACGAGGCGGATGAGGAGAGCCTTGATGTGGTTTGTTAAATATCTATATTTGATATTTCCTACGGTTTGTATCTTACCCAATTATGTTTGTACAAACAAATTGCACAGCCTTCCCTCCTCATCCGTCAGCCGACTTCGCGTCTGACACCTTCTCCGCTGGAGAAGGCTAATAGTAGCCGCTTTGTAAAGTAAAGATTTCTATGACATCGAAAAGTTGTTGCCCAACAAAAACCTTTTAACCAACCCATTCAAACGCGGAAGCGTTTGAACAAAGAATAGGTCATGAGTCACGTTTAGCGACTCATGACCTATTCTTTGCTGCTTCAAAAGCTTTTGAGGAGAGGGGGTGGTTTGGAGGGGGAGAGGAACTTTTTAAAAAGTTCCTCTCCCCCTCCATAAAAATCATCCTTACTTCAACTCAATCGCTTTTTTAGCACTTGCTGCAATATTAGCGGGGGTGAGACCGTAGGCTTCGAGCAGAGCGGGAACGGTACCCGAATGTCCGTAGGAATCGTTCACGCCAACGCGGACAACGGGAACGGGCTTGCCCTCGCAAACGGTTTCGGCAACGGCACCGCCGAGTCCGCCGATCACGTTATGCTCTTCAGCGGTCACAATCGCGCCGGTTTCGGCAGCCGCCTTGAGAATGATATCCTTATCGATGGGCTTGATGGTGTGGATATTGATCACACGCGCCGAAATTCCCTCGGCAGCAAGCAGCTCACGAGCCTCCAGAGCCGCGCCCACCATCAGACCGGTTGCCACGATGGTCACGTCAGAACCGTCTGCCAGCAAAACACCCTTGCCGATCTCGAACTTGTAGTCGGGACGATCGTTGATCACGGGAACAGCGTAACGGCCAAAGCGCAGATAGAACGGACCGTCAGCGGTGAGAGCCGCCTCCACAGCCGCCTTTGCCTCCACGTCATCGCTGGGATTGATGATGGTCATACCGGGAATGGTACGCATCAGAGCGATATCCTCGTTGCACTGGTGCGTTGCACCGTCCTCGCCCACGCTGATACCTGCGTGCGTTGCACCGATCTTGACGTTCAGGTGAGGATAACCGATCGAGTTGCGAACCTGCTCAAAGGCACGTCCTGCCGCAAACATAGCAAAGGAAGAAACGAAAACGGGCTTACCCGTTGTTGCAATTCCTGCGGCAACGCTCATCATATTGCCCTCGGCAATACCGCAATCGAAGAAGCGGTCGGGGTATGCTTTCTTGAACTTAACGGTTTTGGTTGCCTCTGCAAGGTCAGCATCCATCACCACGAAATCATATTTTTCGGCAAGCTCCACAAGAGCCGCGCCATAACTTTCACGGGTTGCAATTTTATCTGCCATCACTGTGTCCTCCTTATGCGTTCAGCTCGGCAAGAGCCGCTGCGTACTGCTCGTCGTTGGGCGCCGAGCCGTGCCAGTTGACCTTGTTTTCCATAAAGGAAACGCCCTTGCCCTTCACGGTCTTCACGATGATAGCGGTGGGCTTGCCCTTCACGGTCTTTGCCTCGGCAAATGCCGCCGCGATCGCGTCAAAATCATGACCGTCTATCGAAATTACGTGGAAACCGAAGGCTTCGAACTTCTTATCGTGAGGCGTGGGGTTCATAACCTCGGTCACGGGGCCGTCGATCTGCAGGCCGTTCCAGTCGAGGATCACGCACAGATTGTCCAGCTTGTAATGAGCGGCAAACATACTTGCCTCCCAAACCTGTCCCTCTTCGCTCTCGCCGTCACCGACAACGGTGTAAACGCGCCAGTCCTTTTTGTCGATCTTAGCCGCCAGAGCCATACCTGCCGCCGAGCTGATGCCCAGTCCCAGCGAGCCTGCCGACATATCCACACCGGGAGTCAGCTTCATATCGGGGTGTCCCTGCAAGCGCGACTCGATCTTACGCAGGGTAGTCAGCTCCTCCACGGGGAAAAAGCCGCGGTTTGCCAGCGTTGCGTACAGAGCGGGTGCGCAGTGTCCCTTGGAAAGCACGAAACGGTCGCGGTTCTCCATCTTGGGATCTGCGGGATCGATGTTCATTTCTTCGAAGTAGAGATACGCCATCACATCGGCGATCGAGAGCGATCCGCCCGGGTGTCCCGATTTTGCGGCGTGTGTTCCTTCAATAATGCCAACGCGAATGCGGCGAGCCGCCTCGCGAAGCATTTCCAGCTTCTTTTGTTCCATATTCGGTTCAGTCCTCCCATGTTCTGATTGAATCACCATCATCATACCACAAAACCGAAAAATTGTCAAGGATATCCCCCATATTTGAAAACTTTAAGCGCAATTTTTGCCACTTTTTCACGCTTTTCGGTGCCGAGGGGCCGACATCATAAAATATTTACAATACAATACGAAAAAAACTATTGACTTTTAGGCTTTTTTCATGTATAATTTTTCTATGTGTAGAAGTATCTCATTTAGAAATTAATTTTTGGAGGAATACTTATGAAAAAGCTGCTTGCTCTCACTCTGGCTGTTCTGATGCTGGCAACCCTTGTTGCCTGCGGCGATGAGGAAGCCACGGGAGAGGATCTGAAAGACTATCTGCAAAACGAAGAGGTCGTTAACTTCGAAACCTTGAAAAGCGGAGAGACCTATTATTTTGATCAGGTGGACAGTGAAACCGTAACCATCACCTCTTACAAGTGCTCCAACGAAAAGCATGCGTTGGTGATCCCCCCAACGCTTGCGGGTAAAACCGTTGTCGGTATTTCCGATGAGGCGTTCAAGGCAAACAACGATATCATTTCCGTATCGATTCCCGCCACCGTAACCGAGATCGGTGCCTTCGCATTTGCCGAGTGTGCACAGATCACCAAAGCTACCATTCCCGCATCGGTTACCTCGATCGGTGAGTATGCTTTTGTCAACTGCACCGCACTCGAAACCGTTGTAATGGAGACCGTTTCCATCGATGAGATCAAGGAATTCACCTTCTACGGATGCACCGCTCTCACCGAGATCACCGTTCCCGGCAACATCAAAACCGTTGGAACCGCAGCTTACCTCGGCTGTTCGAGCGTTAAGACCATCGTGATCGAGGAAGGCGTTGAAGTGATCGGTCAGCAGGCATTCCAGAACTGCTCCTCCCTCACCTCGCTCACGCTTCCCGCATCTTTGACCGAGATCGGCAAGCAGGCATTCAGCGGCGCTCCCCTTCTGTACATCGATTCGCTGTTCCTGGCAGAGGGCGCAACCGTTGCACAGGAGTATTTCGCAACCGAAGGCTATGAGCTGAGCGAAAGACCTGCCGCAACTCCCGAGAATCCCGATGAGGAAGCTCCCGAAACCAATGTAACCATGCCCGAGGGCTACAAGGCAGCACAGAACGGCATGATCGTTTACGCATACCGCTCCGATTGGACGGTTGGCAGCTCCAACACCAATGAGTTTGCAACCTATACGCAGGAGTCCACAGGAAACGCTATGGTCGTTAGCAAAAAATCCGCCGATCAGCTTCTGACCGACTACAGCGCGCTGACCACCGAGAGCTTTGCTACCGTTCTCAAGCCTTCTCTGGAAAATCTGGGTGCCAAGATCGAATCGGCTACCGTAAAGCAGATCACAACCAAGGGCGGTCTGGGTGTAACCAGAATTGACATGGTAAACGCAAATGTGGTTCCCAACACCTCCGTCAATCAGACGCTTTTGGTGTACAGCAACGGTGCAAACGCAACCGTGATCCTGATCACCGAGGCTACTCCCGTGGACGGCTTGGTTGATACTGTGATCGACACCATGGCTTTGGTGGCTTGAACAAACCAAACATTCTAAACGGTCGTGCTTTTGGCCGATCGGAAAGGGACAGAGAAAACAAGCATTCTCTGTCCCCTTTTTGTTAAACGAAAACCCCCAATTGTGTCGGTGGTTCCAAAAAGCTTTCGCTTTGCACAGTTCCCGCCGCAGCGGAAGGCTCCCTTGTGCAAAGGGAGCTGTCAGCGAAGCTGACTGAGGGATTGTACTCATGGAAAAACAATATAAAACAATCCCTCCGTCAGCCGACAAGCGGCTGCCACCTCCCTTTAAACAAGGGAGGCTAAAGATAGTTGCCATACTGTGGCAGTAGGGCGACTACCGCCAATCGGTGATTATGACTTTCAAGATTTTTACTTGGAGGAACCATGGAATATCCCATCAACCCTTTACATAAAGTGCGATTTGACCGCCTGTGCCGCGATGCCATGCTCGCACGTCCCGATTCGGGTGACGGCATTGGAACGCTTGGCGAAAAACGAATGCACGCCATCATCAAACAATTTTTGTGCGACGATCCCGCCTGCCGGGAGGTCAAGCTGGACGGAACGCGATTCGTTTCGGATATCCGCATCGGAAACGAGATCTTTGAAGTGCAAACGGGCAGCTTTTATCCAATGAAGAAAAAGATCGCCTATTACCTTGAGAACACCGACTGCACCGTCACGATCGTCCATCCCATTCCCACGCTTCGGTGGATGTCTTGGGTGGATCCCGTGAGTATGGAGATCAAGCCGCGCCGCCGAGTCACCCGTGTTTGCCGTCCCATCGACCTCTTGCCCGAGCTTTGGTGGCTGCATCCACACCTGCAAAATCCCCGTCTGCGCTTTCAGCTTTTGCTTCTGGAAACGCAGGATTTTCGTCTTTTGGACGGTACCTCCCCCGACCGCAAACGGCACGCGACGCATTACGAGCGGATCCCACTCTCCCTGCAGGGGGAAATGCTTTTTTCCTCCCCCGCCGACCTGTCCACGCTGATCCCTACCGACCTGCCTGCGCATTTTACCGTAAAGCAGTTTTCCGCGCTTTCCAAGCTGCGTGGAAGAGCCGCCTACTCGGCTGTCCGCGCACTGGTGGGGCTTGGACTGGCCGAGTCCGCCGCACCGATCGGCAGAAGTATGGGCTTTCGCCGCACCGATCCCGCTCAATAACCGACCAAGAAGGAGAACACCATGCACATTCCAACCTGTCAGACCAACCAAATCGAGATCCTGACCTTCAGAGAAGCCCTGCAGCCGCGTGACGAAAGCGCGGTCTATGACAAATCCCGTTGGCTCTACGTCCCCGATTTTTATTCCGAATACCGTTACATCCTCGGCACCGTTGGAAAAAAGCCGCTGATTACCATCGGCATCAATCCCTCCACCGCCGAGCCCGACAACCTGGACAATACCCTCAAATCGGTCGAGCGTATCGCGCTGGGCAACGGATTTGATTCCTTTATCATGTTCAACGTCTACGCCCAACGCGCCACCAACCCCGATCACATGGATGCCGAGCTGAACGCCGACCTGCACCGCGAAAATATGCTCGCCTTCCGCTGGATCCTCGAACGCGCGGGCGATTCGCCTGCTATATGGGCGGCTTGGGGTACCATTGTGGAAAAACGCGACTACCTGCGCACCTGCCTCTCGGATATGGTTGCCGAGGGCGACCGCTTTGGTGCCGCTTGGTTCCACGCAGGTAAGCCCTCCAAAAAAGGTCACCCCCACCACCCCCTCTATCTTTCCAAGCAATCCCCCCTCGTTCCTTTTGATCTGGTGGGTTATCTCAAGGAGTTTTGAGGGAGGGAGGGATTTATGGAGGGGGAGGAACCTTTTTTTGAAGAAAAGGGTTCCTCCCCCTCCAAACCACCCCCTTCTCCCAAAAACTTTTGAACAGGCAAAGAAAAGGACGTGAGTCACTAAACGTGACTCACGTCCTTTTCTTTGTTCAAACGCTTCCGCGTTTGAATGGGTTGGTTAGAAGTTTTTTGTTGGGTGCTCGTTGTTTTTTATTGGGCAAAGATTTTTGAATAAAAGAAAATAAAAAAACGAGAATGACGCGCATATAAGCTCAAAAATTCCGATATCCTGTAGGGACCGGCGTCAAACATTTGCGTAGCAAATTTTGCGTTGCTTGCAACTGCCGACTGGTCCTAAAAGCAACAAATTTTTGCTTTGTTCATGTCAACATATACACCGCACAAATGTAGCCACTTTAT
>JAFTKI010000053.1 GCA_017453335.1 Clostridia bacterium | reverse complement strand
TTCCGCAGAAGGCGGAGTTTGTTGAAAAAAGCACACATTGTCTGCCAAGACAATGTGTGCTTTTTTCTGGTGGAGACAGCTGGGTTCGAACCAGCGACCTCATGCATGTCAAGCATGCACTCTAACCAACTGAGCTATGCCTCCATGACCTTTGATATTATAACATAATCGCTCACGGTTTGCAAGTCCTTTTTGAAAAAAACTTTATTTTGTTTTTTATAATAAAAAATCAGAAAAATAAAGTGCTTTCTTGTTGATTTTACAAACAAACTATGGTATAATAATAATTGATTTTGAATTTGATTCGGAGGCACGGAGCAATGGACAGCATCAAGGCACTTTTGCAATTCATTTCCAATAGCCCAACTGCGTTCCACGCTGTGGAGTCGGTAACAAAGCAACTGGACGAAAATGGCTTTCTTTGTTTGAAGGAATCCGAGTCTTGGGATCTGACGCCGGGAAAAGGGTATTACGTTACCCGAAATCAATCCTCGATTATTGCATTCCGTATGCCCACCGACTCGCCAAAGCGTTTTATGATCACGGCAAGTCATACCGATTCTCCCAATTTCAAGCTGAAAGCCAATCACGTAATGGACGAGAAAAACGGCTATATTCGCTTGAATACCGAAGTGTACGGCGGCACGATCCTGTCCTCCTGGTGCGATAGACCCCTCTCGCTTGCAGGTCGTGTGATCCTGGCGCAAAACGGCGCTTTTACGGCAAAGAACGTTAATATCGACCGCGATCTTTTGGTGATCCCCAACGTTTGTATTCATCAAAACCGCAATATAAACGCAGGATATACCTACAATTCGGCGGTGGATATGATCCCGTTGCTTGCACAGAAGGGCGATCGTGAGACTTCCGTAAAAAATCTTGTTGCAAAGGAATTAGGCTGTGATCCTGCGGATATCGCGGAAATGGAGTTGTTTGTTTATTCGCGTACGCCAAGCACCGTTTGGGGTGCCTCCAAGGAGTTTTTCTCGGCACCGCGCATTGACAATTTGATGTGTGCTTACGCAACGCTAAGAGGCTTTTTACAGGCTCCCGCGCAAGCTGACAGCATAACCGTCTACTATGCCGCCGACAATGAGGAAACAGGCAGTAGCACCAAGCAAGGAGCAGCATCGGTCATGCTTTCCGATACGCTTGAGAGAATCGCAAAGGCAACAAACTCAGATAAAATGCAACTGTTGGCATCCTCGATGATGTTGTCCGCCGACAACGCGCACGCCATCCATCCGAATCACCCCGAGCTGAGCGATGCGCAAAACGCGCCGCGCATGAACGCAGGTGTCGTGATCAAAAACAATGCGGCGCAAAAATATGCAACTGATGCGATCTCCTCGGCACTTTTCGCAAAAATCTGCCAAAAGTCATCGGTGCCGTATCAATATTATTCCAATCGGAGCGATATGCCCGGTGGCTCAACGCTTGGCAGTATCGCCAACACCAAGGTCCCGCTGATCACGGTCGATATCGGTCTTGCGCAGCTTGCCATGCACTCGGCGTATGAGACCGCAGGTGTGTACGATACCAAATATCTGATCGACGCAACCGCGCAATTTTATGAAACCCAAATCCTCGCAGACGGCGATGGAAGCTACCGTATTCTTTTCAACGATTAAACAAAAGAGGGAAGATAAATGTATAAAGTAGGATTTGATAACGAGAAATACATTGCCATGCAATCGGCACATATCCGCGAGCGCATTGCACTCTTTGGCGGAAAGCTTTATCTGGAATTCGGCGGAAAGCTGTTTGACGACTATCATGCGGCGCGCGTACTGCCCGGCTTTGCACCCGACAGTAAGATCCGCATGCTGATCCAATTGAAGGAGCAGGCAGAGATCGTGATCGTCATCAATGCAAATGACATTGAAAAGAATAAGGTTCGCGGCGACCTGGGAATCACATACGACCTTGATACGTTGCGTTTGATCGATGCCTTCCGCAGCTTTGGGCTGTTTGTTGGAAGCGTTGTGCTGACGCGCTGGCAGGACCAACCCGCGGCACTGAAATTCCAAAAGAGACTGGAAGGCTTGGGCGTGCGCGTTTACCGTCACTATTCCATCGCGGGCTATCCCTCGGCAATCGACTACATTGTCAGTGACGACGGCTACGGAAAAAATGACTATATTGAAACCTCCCGATCGCTGGTGGTGGTAACAGCCCCCGGCCCCGGAAGCGGAAAGATGGCGGCATGCCTGAGCCAGATCTATCACGATCACAAGCGCGGAATACAGGCGGGATATGCAAAGTTTGAGACCTTCCCAATCTGGAATCTGCCGCTCAAGCATCCTGTTAACATTGCTTATGAAGCGGCAACCGCAGATCTGAACGATATGAATATGATCGATCCGTTCCATCTGGAGGCTTACGGAAAAACCGCCGTCAACTACAACCGTGACGTTGAAATTTTCCCTGTTTTGAACGCAATGTTCCAGCGTATTCATGGAAATTCGCCCTATAAGTCTCCCACTGATATGGGGGTGAATATGGCAGGCAACTGCATCATTGATGACGAAGCGGTACGTCACGCCGCAAAAATGGAGATCGTGCGACGCTACTATACCGCAATGTCCAATCTGCGCAAGGGAAGCGGAGAAGCTCGCGACGTGGAGAAATTGAAGCTGATCATGCAATCCTGCGGATTGGATATCGATTATCGCAAGGTTGCCGACGCCGCACGCAAGAGAGCGGAAGAAACAGGCAAGCCTGCCGCGGCAATCGAGCTGGCGGATGGAACGATCATCACGGGAAGAACCTCACGCCTGATGGGAGCAACCTCGGCGGCACTTTTGAACGCATTGAAAACGATGGCAGGAATTGATGACCGCATCAATCTGATCCCGCCCGAGGTATTGGAGCCGATCACCAATCTGAAGGTCAACAGCTTCGGAAGCAAGAATCCTCGTTTACATCCCAATGAGGTTCTGATTGCGCTCTCCATTTCGGCTGTCACCGATCCAATCGCGGCAAAAGCACAGCAGCAGTTGCCCAACCTGCGCGGCTGTGAGATGCACTCCTCGGTCATTCTTTCCGAAAATGATGAAAACACCATGAAAAAGCTGGGAATTCACCTGACGTGTGAACCCGTTTATGAAAGCAAGCGTCTCTATCACGGTTGTTAAGAGACAATAGGAAAGGAGAAAAATATGGGAACGCTGTATGACTATTTGAAATGGCGCGGCGACATATCCTTTGAGGAGGTCCCCGTCAATGACGTGGACAGCTTGATTTTTTCTCAATTATCTTATATCGATTATAAGTGGATCGTACCGCCTGCACACCAAGGCTCATCGATCCCGATCCAGGCGGCGGCAAACAGCTTTTTTGCCAAGCATCCCAATCCAAAGGATATCTACATGGGGGTTTTGCTTCCGAAGGGCTTGATCACGCTTTTAAAAGCGGTCAAGGACACTCGGCGCTTCCGAAACGTGGAAATGCGAGCCTATGTCAATGTAATTGATACAAAAAAAGAAACGCAATTTTCGGCAACTACTTTTTTGATCAATCCGAACAGCATGATGATTGCTTATCGAGGGACCGATGATACCTTGGTGGGCTGGAAGGAAGACCTGAATATGAGCTTTCTCCCCGTAGTTCCCGCCCAGCGTTATGCAGCACAATATCTGAACGAGGCTGCCCAAAATTTTTCGGGCGAGATTCGGATCACAGGACACAGCAAGGGTGGAAATCTAGCGGTTTACGCAGCGGTACATTCCAATCCGTCGGTCAAAAAGATGATCAAACGCGTATGGTGCCTTGACGGCCCCGGCTTCAACCAAGGCTTTTTGCACAGCGCGGAATATCTTAAGCTTCGCCCCTTAATCCGCTCCTTTGTTCCACAAGCGGCTTTTGTGGGAATCCTTTTGGATCACGAAGACAACTATACAGTGGTAAAAAGCCGTCAAACAGGCGTGTTTCAGCACGATGCACTGTCATGGAGTGTGCTGGGCAGTTCGCTTGTCACGGTTAAGGAAACCACAAAAAGAAGCCAGAGGAACGACCAGAATTTGAACAACTGGATCGGGCAGATGACCCCCAAGCAACGCGAGCAGTTCGTGGAAGCGTTGTATCAGATTTTTTCTTCCGACAATGCCACAACGCTGACAGACTTGGTATCATTCCGAAAAAACAAGTGGCTGCAAAAATCCGCAGGACTTGATCCGCACGTAAAAAAGACTGTTTTGAGAACCTTGGCACTGTATATGGAATCGCAAAAGGGAGGTCTCCTCTCAAGCGTTTTCAAAAAGAAAGAACCCTAATAACAACAGCTCCGCAAAGTCCTGCCGACTCTGCGGAGCTGTTGTTATTCTTTGTTTTGTCTGAAAAGCTCAAACGCCATCACGGTTGCGGCAGATGCTGCGGAAAGAGATCCCCGAAAACTCCTGCCGTAATCAATTCTGACGATCTGATCGGCTTTTTCCAGAATATTGCGGGAAATACCGCGTTTTTCACCGCCGATCACCAACAAGATCGGATAAGAAAAGTGTTCTTCAAACAGCGAAACCGAATCTCGGATCCCTGCACAAAGCACCTGATAGCCCGCTTGCTTGAACAGCTCAATTGCAGATTCCGCATCTGCAGTGTAAAGCGGCATCAGCTCCGATGTACCTGCTGAGGATCTTGCAACAACGCCTGCCGCATCCATCCAGTTCCGCGGCGGCATTACCGCGCCCGCAACACCTGCCGCATACAAGGAACGCATCGTATACCCGAAATTATACGGATCTTCAACGCCTTCCAGATAAACGTAAAAGCTATTGGGGACGATCCGATCGACCGTCAGCGTTGGGATTGTGCGATC
This sequence comes from Clostridia bacterium, assembly GCA_017453335.1. The sequence goes on along the minus strand of JAFTKI010000053.1, from coordinate 18,077 downwards.
AGTGCAAAATGCCACGATACCGCCGTGAGAGGTTCCTATTGAGATTTCGTCAATCTGTTCATGTGAAACAAATTCGATTGTAAATTGCAGTTCCTTTGATTTTGCGGTTAAGAACCCGATCTCTGCCGCTTTTGACTTGCGCTTTTCCGAATCGATCCAGATTGTTTCAATTTTTCGGTCGTTTTCAAAGCCGCTGTTCAGCACAGCGGAGATCGACGTCATTCCTTCAAAAATATTTGATTTTGTTAACTTACGTTCTTCTTTTTTTGTCATAATATTTTTCCATTCTGAATTCTAAAACATATCAACATCTTCATATAATAATACCAACGATAGGAAAGCATCAAGGGGGATGAATTTATGAAGGTGTCCGATTGGAGCGGCAGAGACCGCTGTGTGGCATTAGGCGAATACATGGTAGAAAACCGGGCAACCGTCCGTTCTGCGGCACAGGCATTCGGTGTCAGCAAAAGCACGGTACATAAAGACGTAACACACAATCTGAAAAATGTCAACAAAGCACTTTACAGAGAGGTGCAAGATCTCTTGCTCAAAAATAAGCAAGAAAGGCATCTGCGCGGCGGTGAAGCCACTCGCATCAAATATTGTGAATTGCAAAAAGAACAGAAATCACACTAATCAAGCCAAAATTGCCTTGAGAAATGATCTAATCTTTGCAGATCGGACTTGGAAAAAAGGGAAGTGGCAGAATTGCGGAAAGTTGTAACAGGGAAGCTCCAAGCGCGTTTCAGACAATTCACACCGCTTCCAAACAAGATCGGTCGATTCAATCGGTACATATTATAGATCAATCGACACAGCTTTGTGTCCCACAGTGCCTGATACCCGAATTGATAGACCGCGCCTTCTATTCGAAGTAATTTTTCAACGATTTCATCGGGATACAAAATCGGAAACAACTCACAGGATAACAAAAGCAATTTCAGCTTTTGTTTGTACAACAAGCGGTTTAACTCTTCGTCTATCCAATCCTCATACGCAGTAATCGGCAACAGCACCGGCAGATATCCGCCGGTGTTTTGTGTTAATTTATGCAGATCTCGATTTTCGGAAATTCCTTTGTACAACAAGACTTTAGCAGAAAACTTTATCGAAATTGCGTTTGAAAGAATCCTGTTCAAGCAGTCCTCATAGGCTGTCCGTTTCAGCAAGAAAACCGAAGCGGGCTCTTTTCTTGCATCGAATAAGGGCATCATGCAAAAATGAGTAAGACCGTGCGCCTCCATCAGATATCGCATCGCGTCGGCAGCTTCGGCACCTGCGTTCGGCTGATCGATTCGCACACAGGACAAAAGATCGCAATTCCAATCCATTAAAACAGTATTCATTCTATCAATGTAAGCCTTTCAAAATCGATCAAACAAGGATATTATAGCATAATTCGGAAAATCCGTCAACAATAAATAGTGAATATTATAAATGAAAGTTTAAAAAAAGGGTAGAAAAATGACAAAAAATGTGGTACAATAAGTGTATCAACATAAGGAGGGTTTGTTTTGAAGGCTGATTCAAGGCAAACCGTACAAAAGTTTATGAAAATTCTGATCACAACCGATCTCTTTACCGTAACCACAAACGGAGTGGTCACATCGGTGAAAAACCTTTGTGAAGAATTGCAGAAAAAGGGACATGAGGTACGCATTTTAACACTCTCGGAAAATACGCACAGCCGCAAAGAGGGAAGTGTTTACTACATCAGATCGTTTCCCTTTCCAATTTATCCGAATGTACGTATGGCTTTTTCATACCGCCATCAGTTGATTCGTGAGCTGATCGATTGGAAACCCGATATAATCCACAGTCAATGTGAATTTTTTACGTACTCTTATGCAAAAAAAATCTCCAAGCGCACCAAAGCACCGATTGTTCATACCTATCATACGATGTATGAACAATATGTGACATACGTGATTCCATTCAAGCGTTTGGGGGCAAAGATTATACGTAGATGGATCCGCGGCCGTTTAACAAAGGCGGCTTGCGTAATCGCACCTACGGAAAAGGTAAAAGAATCCTTGCAGGAAAATCAGATCATTCCGCCGATCCACGTGATTCCGAGCGGTATCAATCTGAGCCAACATAAACAAAAAATCACAGAAGAAAAACGCCAAAGCATGCGATCAGAGCTTGGGATCGGTAACAACGATTTTGTGTTGCTCAACTTGGGACGCTTGGGGACTGAAAAAAATTTGGACGAGCTGATCCGATATTTTCCGTCTGCTTATCAAACCAATCCAAAGCTGTTCTTTATCATTGTTGGCGATGGACCTGCCAAAAAGGATCTGGAAAAGCTGTGTGTCGAGCTTGGCATTGCCGATCGCGTAAAGTTTACAGGAATGGTCAAGCCTCAAGAAGTACACGAATACTATCAATTAGGTGATCTTTTTATCAGCGCATCGACCAGCGAAACACAGGGACTGACTTACGTGGAAGCCTCGGCAAACGGCCTTCCGCTTTTGTGCCGAAAAGACCCTTGTCTGAAGGAGATTCTTGCAGAAGGACAGTCCGGATTTGAATATACAACACAAGAGGAGTTTTTGGAAACGCTGAACAAGATCGTACAAGATCCCGCTTGGTGCGCGTCTGCTGCTTTGCAAAGCAGAATACTTGCGAATAGATTTGATAAAGAGTTTTTTGGAGAAACGGTGGAAAAGCTTTATCTTTCGGTAGTAAACCGAAAAGACCTCTCGTAAGGTTAAAATTCGCTCAAAATTGAAAAACCCCTGTTTTACCGAAAAAAACACACTCTGAATTATACAAAATTTGCATTTTGTATAATTGGCTCTGTGGCAAAAGGTGAGTTTCCCTGTGGCTTGGAACGGCTATACGTCACACTTAAATTCTCGGACAGATCATCGGATTTACCCGCCAAACACTTGCCCGATCCCATTTGTCAAACAGTTTTTCTGAAATATACAAATTTTCTTATCGTACTTTTCACTTTTATTTACTTTTTTCTTGTTTTTTTTGCTAAAACATATTCCATTTTCCAAAATTATATGGTATAATAGATTCATAAAATTGATTAGGAGGATATTCCCATGGCTATCAAAATGCGTATTCTGCATGCTTCCGGAAAAAAGAAGATCCATAATATTGCAAATTTAATTAAGGTTCAGTATGAGCTGGCATTTAATGCGGTTGACTGCATTCCCCCTGCATATTCCTGCGACAAAGAAAGAGTTGTTATCCTGGCGGTTTCCGCTAAGGGTGATATCAGTGATTCCCTGCGTCTTTTCTGCAAAGAGCTGACCAAGGCTCGCGCACAGAACGTAGCACTGATGATCGACGGTGACGACAAGGTTGCTGATACCCTGAAAGCAACACTTGCCGAAGCAGGCACCAATGTAATCGATGAGGTCCTGCATGTCAACGGCGGTATGCCCATCTTCGGCGGTTCTGTAAAGCCCGAAGAAAAGGAAGCAATCTTTGCTTGGGTTGATCGCGTGATCAAGAACCTGAAGTAAACCACTTCCCTATCCAAAATAAGTTTAGGCGTATCTGTGTTATCGCAGATACGCCCTTTCACTGTAATGGTGAAAAAAACACTCTAAACGTGATATTGATTCTTTATTGCTGCTGTGATACAATATAAACAGAAAGAAGCGCGACTTTCAATTTTTAAATAAGAGGTATTCATTATGAAACTGAATATTGGTGAAATAATAAAGAAATTGCGAAAGGAAAAAGATATCACACAAGAAGAATTTGCAGAGATCCTTGGTGTATCTTGTCAATCCGTTTCGCGTTGGGAGAATCATTCCTGCTATCCCGACATTGAGCTGATCCCAACGATTGCAGCATTTTTTGATATATCCACAGACAAACTAATGGGCGTTGACGAAGCCGCAGAAAAGAAAGCCGTAGATCAGTATTTGAAAGATTTTCAAGCGGCGATCAGCGTTGGCAATATTGATGAATGTATCCGTATTGCGCGTGCGGGAGTTGCAGAATTTCCGAACAATTATGCTCTTTTGAACAAGCTGATGTATGCGCTTTTCGCTACAGGCGACGATACAGGAAACATCCCCAACTGGAAATAAAATATGGAGAAATATGATGCAGAGATTGTGGCTCTCGGTGAACGTATTATGAAATACTGCCCTGATATACAAATAAAATTTGAAGCCACCGAACGTCTTGCGTTTCATCACAGCGAAATGGGGCGAAAAAACATTGGACGTTCCATATATGAAACACTCCCATCCATATATAATTGCAGAGAAAGCGCAATTTGGTGGGCATTATCGGATGAGGAAAAGTTGCCTCATACAAGAAGGTATATTTATAAAGCGTATGGCATCTTGTCTGATGCGCTTTATAGGTTGATGGATTTGGTTTCGGCAGAGGATGCGATCAAAGTAATAGAAAAAATGGATGCTTTAGACCGCCTTATATTTGACGATAATGTACCCAATTATACTTGGGCAAGTTCAAGAATGGCACACCATCGTGCAGCATATTATATGAAATTGAATCGTTATGACGAAGCTATAGAGCAATTAAAAATCTCTGTCAAAATGGCAATCGAGTTTGATAACCGTCCCGATGAATTAAAAACAACATCGTTTTTGCTTGGGGAAAAGGTACGCAAGAAAACCGATTTTGAGACTACCGATTCTCGTCCTCTGCGTGAAATTCTTCGTGAGTCCTGGTTAGCCGAAAAGGAATTTGATGCTATCAGAGATACTAAAGAATTCAAAGCAATTTTGGAACAGTTAAAATAATTTTAAAAGGAGTATGACCAAACGGTCATACTCCTTAATTTTTTATTGATGGTTTAAATCTGCTTTTTTAAATTCTTCTGTTTCCTGTTTGTTAAAAGCTCATTGTCAACTGGTCGGTCTCACTCACGTTATCCAACACGCCGTTTGCGCGAAGCAGATCGATGATCGATTTACTCAGCTTTGCACGAACCTGGAGATCCTCCACCGAGAAAAAGGGTTCTTCCTCTCGGGCCGCAATAATATTTTGCGCAGCACTGGCTCCAAGCTTTGGCAAGGACGAAAACGGCATACGAATCGCGCCATCCTCGGGTTGAAAGATATACGCGTGTGACTTTTGCAAATCAACCGGCAAAAAACGAATCTTTCGTGCCATCGCCTCATTGACAAGCTGCATGACCGTAAGTGTTTTTTGGTCGTTCTGTGTAACATCCTTTTTATCGCGCTTCTGGATATCGTGCATCAACGCAACAACGCTTGCCTTTCCGCCGCGCACAACCGTTGCGTCAAAGCCCTCGGGAGCCACCGTAAACATGGTACAGTAGAATGCTACGGGCTGATGCACCTTGTACCAAGCCAGACGGATCGCGGACATAACGTAAGCCGCCGCGTGAGCCTTCGGGAAAAGATATTTGATCTTTTTACAGGATGTGATGTACCACTCGGGAACCTCATGCTCACGCATTGCAGCCTCCCATTCGGGCTTGAGTCCTTTTCCCTTTCGAACAGCCTCCATGATCTGGAACGAAGTGGAATTATCCAAACCATAGCGGATCATATCCAGCATGATACCGTCACGGGTACCGATAACCTGCGAAATATCACATATGCCCTCTTTGATCAGATCCTGCGCGTTTCCAAGCCACACGTTAGTTCCGTGTGTCAGTCCGGAGATCTGCAACAAGTCGGCAAAGTTTTTCGGTTTCGCGTCAAGCAGCACCTGCTGCAAAAACGGTGTGCCAAGCTCGGGAAGTCCAAAGGTACCGATCTTACAGCCATCGATATCCTCGGGCGTGATTCCAAGAGGTGCCGTTGATTCGAACAGGTCGTAAACCGAACGGTCATTCATTGCAACGTCAAGGACAGAAGTATTCGTAAAGGTCTCCAGCCACTTGTATTTGGTAGGCATATCGTGTCCCAGCTCATCCAGCTTCAAAATCGTATCGTGCAGATAGGAGAATGCAAAGTGCGTGGTAACAGTGCTTGCATTCGGATCGTCGGCAGGATGCTGGATCGGGGTGAAATCGTATACGTCATATTTCTGCGGTACAACAATAATACCGCCGGGATGCTGTCCCGTTGATTTTTTAACGCCCATACAGTTGATCGCAAGACGACTCATCTCCGAACGCGGCAAACTGACTCCCTTTTGCGTGAGATAGTTTTTCACATATCCGTATGCGGTCTTGTCTGCAAGACCGGTGATAGTTCCCGCGCGGAATACGTGTCCCTCACCAAACAATTCCTCGGTATATTTGTGAACTCTTCCCTGCACGTCACCTGAGAAGTTCAGGTCGATATCGGGAGATTTATCACCGTAGAAGCCGAGAAAGGTCTCGAACATGATATCATGTCCGTCCGCTTTGTATTTCGTACCGCATTTCGGACAGATCTTATCGGGAAGATCAAACCCCGAACCGATCGATCCGTCGGTGAAAAACTCATTGTTTTTACAGTCGGGATTCGGACAATAATAGTGCGGCGGCAAGGGATTCACCTCGGAAATACCCGCCATGGTAGCAACGAAGGACGAGCCTACCGAGCCGCGCGAGCCAACGAGATATCCTTGCTCTTCGCTGTAATGCACCAAGCGCTGGGCAATCAGATACAACACCGAAAATCCGTTTTTGATAATCGAGGTCAATTCCTTTTCAAGACGCTTGGTAACAAGATCGGGCAACGGATCGCCGTACATACTCTTTGCTCTTGCCCAGCACATATCCTGCAGCTCCTGTTCAGCGCCCTCCATTTCGGGCGTATAGGAGCCCTTCGGGATCGGCCGAACCTGCTCGATCTGATCGGCAATCATATTGGTATTGGTGACAACGACCTCGTATGCCTTTTCCTCGCCAAGGTAGGAAAACTCCTCCAACATTTCTTCTGTAGTGCGGAAATAGATCCCAACATCCTTGTCAAAATCGCTGTACTTCATCCCCGCCATCAAAATCTTGCGGTAAAGCTCATCCTCGCGGTTGACAAAGTGTGCGTCACAGGTTGCGCACACGGGCTTGCGATAGCGTTCACCAAGCTCCACAACCTTACGGTTCAGATCTCGCAATCCTTCTTCATCGGCAATCTTTCCTTCCGCAATCAAAAAACGGTTGTTGCAGATCGGCTGAATTTCCAAATAATCATAGAAATTCACAATTTCCTCGATCTCAGCCTCGGGGCGGTTTTCCAAAATTGCGCGGATCAACTCACCCGACTCACATGCCGAACCGACGATCAAGCCCTCGCGGTGCTTTTCCAGCACTGTTTTGGGAATACGCGGAAAACGCTTGAAATAATCCAGATAACTCATCGAAACGAGCTTATACAAATTTTTCAAGCCTACTTGATTTTTGACCAGAAGGATCTGATGATAGGTATTCAGCTTCAACGGATCTGCTTTTTCAATCATTTCGGCATGCACATGGTGCAGGTCACGAAGCTCCATTTTTTGCATGACCTCAATCATACGAAAATAGATCATTGCAAGCATTTCCGCATCATCGCAGGCACGGTGGTGGTTGAATTCACCCAACTCATAGGCTTTTGCAATGGTATCCAGCTTATGATTTTTCAGCTCGGGATTGATGTATTTTGAAAGAGCAACCGTATCCAAATAAGGATTTTTGAACGGCAAATCGCTCTGCTTTGCAAAATGACGGATAAAACCAATATCGAAGTTTGCATTGTGCGCGATCAGAAGCGGTTGGATTTCACGGCTTGCATCATTTCCGATAAAATCGAAAAAGCTTTTCAGTGCTTCCCCAACAAGCGGCGCATCTGCCACCATTTCATCGGTGATCCCCGTCAGTTTGACAATATCCTCCGGGATCGGTACTTCGGGATTGACAAAGGTGTTGAAGCGCTCCAGTACCTTCCCTGCCTTGATCTTGACAGCACCGATCTCGGTGATCTTGCAATTCTGTACCGACAGACCTGTGGTTTCAATGTCGAATACAACACATTCCGCATCAAAGGATGGATCGCATTTTCCAACAAGCACACCGGAGGTGTTGTTCACAAAATATGCTTCCATGCCGTACAGAACCTTGATCTCCTTGCCGGACTTCTGGATATCGTCCAGGGCAAGCATTGCTTCGGGAAAGCCCTGTACGTTTCCGTGGTCGGTAATCGCCACAGCAGGATGTCCCCATTTCAATGCTGTTTTAACCGCAACATCGGGCGGAATCAAGGCATCCATTGCCGACATATTGGTGTGAAGATGAAGCTCTACGCGCTTTTGGGGGGCATTATCGTTTCTTGTAATCTTTGAAATCTTTGCAATATCGTTGTAAAAAAAGGTAAAATCCACATCGGGCTCACCTTTTCGTGTAACGTGCTTGGCATACCCATGCATTGCAATCACAGATCCGTTTTTGATTAAGCCGCAAATCTCATTTGCCGTTTCCGAATCCAAACCAAAGCTACGATGCTCGATCGATGCATTTCCGTCAAACAGGGCAAAGCTGATATCAAATTTATCTCCGGTTCGGTTTTCTTCACGCAAAAAATTGAAAACCTCTCCCACCACAACAATGTTGCGCATCGGTTTATTGATCGATGCGATCGATACGGGAGTGATTGCAAACGGCTCACCAAGCACATACTCGGGCACGGATATATCAAAGACCGAGTATCCGATCTTACAAATTCCGTCTGTGATCTCGGGAATCGGAACAGTACCGTAGATCGAAGCCACGCGAGGCAACATCTCCTCTGTGGAAGCTTCTGTTTTGGAATACTCCGAGTTCTGCTGTGCCTGTTGCATCCTTTGATACTCCACTTCCGCGCGCGCCGCATCCCGTTGCATATCCCGAAGCTGCGCTTCAACCGATCTTTGATACTCAAAAGGATCATAATCACGCATTTTTTGAATGGTGACCTTAATTTCCACTCCGTATTCCTCCCGAACGATATCCTCCATCAAGCTCGGGGTCTTGGCATCATAGATCAGCTCCACACCGCTCTCGGAAAATGGGATCTCGATTGATAAGGTATGATCCACCAGTCTCCAATGGCAATGATTAAAGAATCCGTTTGCAACGATTCCGCGGCGGTTGGTCTCAATCAACAGATCTGGAATCGAATCATCCGAAAAGGCTTCGGACGGATATCTGGGACAGATCCGCACCATATTCAACTGATAAACGCTGCGGATCTCCTCTTCAATGCGGTAGAGCGTATGCTTGGGAATCACGAACGGAAAAAACGCAGAGACCTGAATGATTCTCTGCGGCTTGTCCGCTTGCAATTTTATCGTATCGGATCGGGCAATCAGCAAAAGCCTTGCATCCTCTTCCGATGGCTGATAACGATTGAATATTTCCAATAAATTCTTACTCATTTTTCATACCGTCTTTCATCAGACGAACTTCTTGTATCAATCTTTCGATTACTTGATCCTCAGATATCTTTTCCACGATCTCGCCGTGACGGAAGAGAACCGCTTCTCCAATACCGCCCGCAATTCCCACGTCGGCTTCTCTTGCTTCACCGGGGCCGTTTACCACACAGCCCATTAAGGCAACCTTTACGGGAACATCGTCAAGACCTGCTTCTTTTACAGCCTCTTCAAAACGCTTAACAAGAGGGATCAGCTCAATCTTGGTTCTTCCGCAGGTCGGACAACTGACGATATCCAAGCCTCTTTGGCCTTCCATTCCGATGGCGCGCAGAATCTTTTTGGCAGCATCGACCTCCAGGACGGGATCATCGGTCAAGGAAACGCGAAGGGTATCACCGATTCCGTCACACAGAACCGAACCGATTCCGATCGCGCTTTTGATCATACCGCGGTCACCGCCACCCGCTTCGGTAACGCCAAGGTGGATCGGATAGTCGCAGGACTGCGCCAGGAGTCGGTTTGCCTTGATCATATCGGGAACGGTAGACGCCTTGATTGAGATCACCGTGTTATAAAAATCAAATTTTTCAAGCAACGAGGCGTGATACAAGGCACTTTCGCAAAGTGCCTCGGGTGTCGGAGCCCCATGCTTTGCAAGAATATGCTTTTCCAAGGAACCGCTGTTTACCCCGATGCGGATCGGAATCCCTCGCGCGTGGCAAGCAGCACACACGGCTCTGACACGCTCATCATCTCCAATATTACCGGGATTGATACGAATCTTATCAAATCCAAGCTCCGCACAGCGCAGAGCGATCTTATAATCAAAATGAATATCTGCAACGATCGGAATCTCTATTCCCGCATCCTTGATCGCAATGATCGTATCTGCCGCTTCAAGTGTTGGCACTGTGATACGTACGATCGAAGCACCTGCCGCTTCCATTGCACGAATCTGCGCAACGGTTGCCGTAGAATCAAGCGTGTCGGTATTCGTCATCGTCTGGATCGCAATGGGATTTGCTCCTCCGATCCTGCAATTACCGATCTGTACTTCCCTGCTTTTTCTTCGAATTTCGTTATACTTCATAGTGATATAATATCCTTTATTGAAATAAATACCAATAGTGAGAGCATGATGACAAGTCCAACAAAGTTGATGATTCCTTCCACTTCACGCTTAACGGGCTTGCGACGGATCGCCTCGATAAAGTACAGCAGCAAATGACCGCCGTCCAAGGCAGGAATCGGCAACAGGTTCATCACACCCAGGTTGATCGAGATCACGGTTACAAGATACAGAACGTTGAGCATTCCTGTTTTTGCCGCTTCGGAAATGGTTTTTGTGATTCCCACAGGTCCCGATACCGCCTCAACACCGTACCGTCCCGAGAACAGACCGAACAAAGAGTCGAATACCATTTTCACAGTGGATACCGAGCGATACCACGTGTGCTTCAGCACGGTAAGAAACCCGAAATCGGCTTCTTGCTTCACAAAGAAGTCCATCTCTCCAAAGGTTGCACCGCTATCCACAAAGGACGGCACTACCACGTTCTCCAGCACGACCTCTTCGCCCTGTCGGATCACGGTAAGTCGGATCGGCTTATGACCTTGATTCATGATCTCATAGCCCAATTCATTCGCGGTATGCACCGACGTGTTATTTACTTTAATCACTTCGTCATTTGGTTGAAGTCCCGCTTGCTCACTCAACGAGCCTTGAAAATTCGTTTTGAACAGAGTCCCGTTCAACGCAACATGATCAAGCCGAAAATCCTCTGCTACACCGGCTCTTCTGACGATCAGCGAATACTCTTCGTTTCCGTTTTCCTCCACGAATTTTTGGAATCCGTTATAGGTCAAAACCGAACGGAAAAAGTCGTCCCCCTCGGAATCCTTTTTCACTCCAAGGATCAAATCCCCTTTTTCCAAGCCCGAATAGGACTCCTCGGCTGTATACTGTACATAAAACCCATGAACCTCTGTTGTACCTGCCGCGCCATGACCACTGATCAAAACCATCACAAGCATCAGCACAAATCCCAAGAGAACATTCATCACGGGCCCTGCCAGCGAGATCAGTATACGCTTCCACACGCTTTGATTGCAGTAAGCGTGCTTAGCCCGTTCTGCATCCGCCATGGATTCGGAGCCCTCGCGCTGAAGCTCGTTGTGTTCTTCGCTGATCAAAAATTCGGGGTCATTCGGTTTCTCCGAGCTTCCCTGAACCGCTTCCATTCCGTCCTCTCCAAGCATGCTGACAAATCCGCCGATCGGCAAAAGACGCAACGAATACCGTGTTCCGCTTTTTTTGGATTTCCATGAAACAATCTTCGGTCCCATTCCGATGGCAAATTCCAAGATCTCCACACCGCAAAGCCGTGCCACAATAAAATGTCCCAACTCATGGATAAAGATCAAAACACCGAAAATGAGTAATGCCAATAAAATATACAAAACGCTTTCTTCCTCCGTGGAATTCGATTAAACTTTCGCTGTCAACAACTCGTCCGCAATCTCTCTTGCCGCCCTGTCAAAGCGGAAAATATCGTCGATCGACGCGATTTTGCTTGCATCCGCCAATCGCTCAACCGTTTTTGTAACCACATCAAAAATGCCTGTGTAGCTCAGCTTACGGTCAAGGAACGCCGCCACAGCCACTTCATTCGCCGCATTCAGAACTGCGGGAACCGCACCGCCCTGTGCAATCGAATCCAAAGCAAGCTGCAGAAGAACAAAGGTCTTGGTATCAGGCTTTGCAAAGGTAAGACTGCCGATCTTTGTCAGGTCAAGCTGTGGGATCACAGCCTCGGTACGGGACGGATGTGTCAGTGCATAATGAACGCAAAGGCGCATATCGGGAACCGACATCTGCGCGATCACGCTATTATCTATATATTCGACCGCAGAGTGCATTATGCTTTCACGATGCACCAAAACCTCGATCTGCTCGGGATGAACGTCAAATAAATGCACCGCCTCAATCACTTCAAAGCCCTTGTTCATCAAGGTCGAGCTGTCAATCGTAATCTTTGCCCCCATATTCCATGTGGGATGTGCCAAGGCACGCTCGGGCGTGATGCCCGAAAGTTCTTCTCGCGTCATCCCGTAGAAGGGGCCGCCGGAAGCAGTCAGAAGAATTCGCTTGATCTCCTTTTTGGATCCCGAACGCAGGCATTGAAAGATCGCACTGTGCTCGCTGTCAACGGGCAAAATCTCAATCTTTTTTTCTCGCGCCAGCTTCATTACAAAATCGCCTGCGCAAACCAATGATTCCTTATTTGCCAAGGCAAGCTTTTTCTCGGACTCTAAGGTGGCAAGTGTCGGACGAAGACCTGCTTCTCCGATGATCGAATTGACTACGACCTCATCCTCACCATAGTTTTCCGCAATCATCTCGCAAATCCCGTCCATACCCGAATAGATACGGATATCGGTGTCGGCAAGTGCGATCCTAAGATCGGCAGCCGCCGTGGGATCAGCCATCGCACATGCCTTCACGCCCAAAAGACGTGCCTGTTCCTCTACGCGTTTCGCGTTTCTGTTTGCAGAGATTGCGTTAACTTGAATACGGTTCGAAACAGCAACATCGATCGCTTGCTCACCAACCGAGCCTGTGGAACCCAAGATCGTTACCGATGGAAATTTTTTATCATTCTGCATCAGATCACCTCAAAAAAGTTAAAGAAGGAACAGAAAACCGCCAGCACGACCGACACCGCCAGTACCGAATCGAAACGATCCAACATTCCGCCATGTCCCGGGAATAGCTTTCCGTAATCCTTGATCCCGTAAGTACGCTTGATCACCGACATACAAAGATCTCCGATCTGAGAAACGATGGCAATCAGCAAACCTCCCACTGCCAGAAGAACATAATTCACTTCAACCGCAGCGTTGATCTTGCTGATGATAAAGCCAAACAGGATCATGGCACCAATGCAGAACACCGTTCCGCCAATGCTTCCCTCCCAGGTCTTTTTGGGGCTGACATCGGGGATCAGCTTATGCTTTCCGCCGCGCCCTAAGAGCATACCGCAGAAATAAGCAAAGGTGTCGGTTACCCATGCGCCGATAAATGACAGCAGATAAACGTAATTTCCAGCAGGCTCAAAATCATGGATCACCAGAAGCGCATTGAAGCCCACCAGAATATAGAACCCTGTCATAAAACAGACTCCCGCATCGGAAGGCTTGTATTTTCCGTGAGAAAAGGTCAGAATTGCGAAAAAATACAGAACAACAACCAATGCTGCAGCCATAGCAATCTGACGGACAAAGCCGAGGTCATCGTTGCTGAAATAGCGAATCACAAACGGCATTCCGAGCGCCAACAAATACAAGGGCGCACCCAAGGAATATGCCTTTTTGAGTCCGATACAGGAAAGCATTTCGTAAACCGATACCACCGAAAAGAGTGCGATCGCAATCGGAAGTGCAGGCGTATCGGCAAAGATCAGCACGGGTATCAGCAGCGCACAGGCAATAACAGCCGTAATAATTCGAGTTAACATTTTGTTATCCTCCCTTAAACACCGCCGTAACGGCGCTTTCTGGAATAGAACGCGGCAACCGCCTCGTCAACATCCTTGGACGAATAATCGGGCCACAGAACGTTTGTGAAATAATATTCTGCGTATGCCGATTGCCACAAAAGGAAATTTGAGGTACGCAGGTCTCCTCCGGTGCGCACGATCAGATCGGGATCGGGACAATCGGCGGTATAGATCGATGCGCTGATATCGTCCTCGGTAATCGACTGCTTCCCCTCGGCGATCAAACGGTTGCACGCGTTTGTGATCTCCTCGCGCCCACCGTAATTCACGGCGACGTTTAGCACAAAGGGCTTGTGTGCCGTTTCGCGCTCAATCTTTGCCATTTTATCCTGCACCGATTGCGGAAAGATCTCCAGATTACCGATAAAACGAACGCGCACGTTATCGTCCACCATCTCAACAAAGCAATCCTCAATGTAGTCGTCCAGAATTTTCATAATGGTGTCGACTTCCTTTTTCGGACGCTTCCAGTTTTCGGTGGAAAAAGCATAAACGGTCATGTATCTGATACCGATCGATTCGCAATAGCGACCGATCTTTTTGAAAGTTGCCGCGCCGTGGGAATGCCCAAACTCACGCGGCATACCGCGCTTTTGCGCCCATCTCCCGTTACCGTCCATGATAAAGGCGATGTGCTGTAAGCGCTCATCGACCTGTACCTTTTCCGCCTGTTGCTTCTTTTTTCGTCCAAACATGATGTTTCTCCGTTCTGTTAATACTTCGGCGGGTTTTGAAAAACCCGCCGCGTCATGAAAATCAGATATGCATGATTTCCTTTTCTTTTTTCGTAGTGATCTCGTCGATCTGCTTGATGAACTTATCGGTCAGATCCTGAACAGACTTCTCGCCTGCCTTTTGCTCATCCTCGGTCATCTCGCCGTCCTTTTTCAGCTTCTTGATGTCATCGTTTGCATCACGGCGGATATTACGGATCGCAACGCGAGCCTCTTCGCCCATCTTCTGGATCTGCTTTGCAAGAGATTTACGGTGCTCCTCGGTCAGAGGCGGGAATACCAAACGGATCACGGAACCGTCATCCATAGGGGTAATACCGATATCGGAAGCCAGAAGAGCCTTTACCATTGCCTTCAGAGTGGAACGGTCGTAAGGGGTGATGGTCAGCGTTTTGGGGTCGGTAACCGCAACAGACGCCATATCCACAAGTCTCGTGGGGGCTCCGTAATACTCAAACATAACCTTGGAAACAATAGCACTGTTTGCAAGGCTTGCGCGAATGGTAGACAGATTGTTTTCGTGAGCGGCAACGCTCTTCAGCATTTTTTCTTCGGTAGGCTTTGTGTTGAATTTCATGTGATCAATCCCGTCGCATCTCTTTTGGACACGACTTTCCTTTCTATGTATTGTAATTGAATTGTTTTTAGTTGTGAATCGCTGTTCCTACAGCCTCTCCCATAACAACGCGGTAAATATTTTCGGGATCTGCCAAACCAAAGGCATATCCGTTGATGTCATTATCCATACAGAAGATCGCGGAGCTCATATCCAAAGCACGCAGATTCTCGTCCAAGATCTGACGGTAAGTAACTTCGCTGTAACGAACGGCATTGGGATCCTTTTTGGGATCTGCGCTGTAGATCGCATCAATATTTTTTGCCATCAGAATGCAATCAGCTCCGATCTCGGCGGCGCGCAAAACAGCGGCGGTATCGGTGGAGAAGAACGGAGTTCCCAATCCACAGCCGAAAATCACGACCTTTCCCGCATCAAGCGCAGCAATTGCCTCTCGGGAAGAATAGCTATCGGCATACGCCTTCATCTCAACGGCGGTCATCACCTTTGCATCCATGCCCGCGCGCAAAAATACGTCCTGCAGAGCAAGAGAGTTGATAGCTGTTGCCAGCATTCCCATGTGATCGGCACGGCAACGGTCCATACCCGTTCCCTGTCTGCCACGCCAGATATTACCGGCTCCAACGATCACGGCAACCTGCACGCCCGCATCCACGCATCTTTTGATCTGGTTTGCAACCTCTGCAATAAAATCAAAATCAAGAATAGACGAGCCATCTTCGGGTGCCAGGGCTTCTCCGGAAAGCTTGAGCAAAATGCGTTTGTACTTTGGTGTTTTCATACAAATCCGTCTCCCATAAATGATATAGTTATTTTCCCTTTTATTTTACTACAAAATCTGCTTTTTGTAAACACCTTTTTTGTAAATAATTCAATTCCTTTTACTATTTTAATAAAAAAATTGCGGTACGCTTCAAAAAATGAAACGAACCGCAATCTTTTGAACCCAAGATCAGCCTCTTGTCTTGCCTCCCGCAACGTTCAAGGTCACACCTGTGATGTATCCCGCCTTCTCACTTGCCACAAAGGCAGTCGTGGCGGCAACCTCGGAAAGCTTTCCTGCTCTCCCCATCGGTGTAGTCCCCGATTTGTTATATCCTGCACGGAGTGCTTCCACCGTGATACCGCGCGTATACGCCAATGCTTCCTCATAAGCAAGCGTACGAAGTGCCGTTGCCTCCAGAACACCGGGTGCCACGCCAACCACACGGATGCCGTATTTGCCAAGCTCCTTTGCCCAGGAGCGTGTCAAGGCGTTCACCGCGTCTTTGGTTGCCGCATAAACACTTTGTCCCTCCGAGCCCTCCAGACCGCATTCGGAGGACATATTGACAATTACACCGTTTCCTTTGGCTTTCATGATGCGCGCCACCGCCTGAGAGCAAAAGAAAAGTCCCTTCAGGTTGACGTTCATCACCTTGTCCCAAACAGTCTCATCCAGCTCGTACGCACCGGCTTCGTCAACAAGGAGTCTTGGAATCGTGATACCGGCGTTATTGACCAATACATCAACCGTTCCGAACCGTTCCACAGCAAGACGAACCATCTCATCCACTTCTGCCTTGGAGGTCACATCGGTTTTGACATACAGCAAATTCTCGGCAGTTTCCCCCGAAAAACGCGGTACTTCCGCACCAATATCACAAACGACCACCGAGGCTCCGTCCTGCAAAAACTCTTCTGCCACAGCACGTCCGATGCCGTTGGCTCCTCCCGTTACGATAACGACCTTTCCATCCAATCCCAACCAGTTTCCCATTTTTTCCTCCGATTTTTTGATACAGAAAAACGGGGCTTCGGAAAAACCTAACCCCGTATTTTCAGTAAAAATTATTTGCCGGCAGTCATCTTTGCAATTTCTTCTGCAAAGTTCTCTTCTCTCTTCTGGATGCCCTCGCCCTTCTCGTAGCGATAGAAATCCACGATCTCGATGTTGCCGCCAAGCTCCTTAGCAGTAGCCTTTACATACTGGCCAACCTTCATGTCCTCGTCCTTAACGTAGGTCATGTCAACCAAGCAGTTGTTATCGTAGAACTTGGAAATTCTACCCATAACCATCTTCTCCTTGATTGCATCGGGCTTCTTAGCGTTTGCAGGATCGTTTGCGATCTGAGCCAAGAGGATGTTCTTCTCTTCCTCGATTACCGAAGCGGGAACCTGCTCACGGTTGAGGTAAGGAGTGGGATATGCACCGATCTGCAGAGCGATGTTCTTTGCGAAAGCGGCGAACTCGGGCTTGTCTGCAACATCGGTAGCAAACTTTGCGATAACACCGATAGAGCCGGTGCCGTGGATATAGGTGCTGGTAACACCGTCAACAACAACGAAACGACGGATGGTCAGCTTTTCGCCGATCTTGAAGATCATTTCCTTAACCTTTTCCTCAACGGTCATCTCAGCATCAAACTTAGATGCCATCAATGCCTCAAGGTTTGCGGGCTTCTGATCGATGATGATCTGAAGCAGATCCTTAACGAAAGCCTTGAAGGTCTCGTTCTTTGCAACGAAGTCGGTCTCGGAGTTTACTTCGATCATAGCGGTGGAATCGCCGCTCTTCAGAATCTCAACGATACCGTCTGCTGCAATTCTGGTAGCCATCTTGGACTCTGCCTTCAACTCACCCTTCTCACGAAGGATCTTGATAGCGGCATCCATATCGCCGTCAGCTTCAACAAGTGCCTTCTTGCACTCCATCATACCGATACCGGTCTTTGCGCGGAGAGCCGCGACGTCTTTAGCGGTAATAGTAGCCATTTTGATATCTCCTTTACGAATTCGAAATTACTCAGCGTCGGTAGCTTCTTCAGCTGCCTCGGGAGCTGCTTCCTCAGCGGTAGCCTCACCCTGCTTGCCCTCGATCACTGCATCTGCCAGAGCTGCGGAGATCAACTTGATTGCGCGGATAGCGTC
>JAFTKI010000052.1 GCA_017453335.1 Clostridia bacterium | reverse complement strand
CCTCAGTCAGCTTCGCTGACAGCTCCCTTTACACAAGGGAGCCTTTCCCACAAAAATATTCTGCGCTGACTTTTGCTTTTTCTTCTGCCCATCGGCATAGCCTATTTTGAACCCCGCCACGGCGGGGTTTTCGTGATACAAAAATTCCCCGTCTGCCGAAATCGGCAGGCGGGGCTTATGGATTTATCGTTATTCCAATTCAAATGCTCCCGTATAGAGCTGATAATACTGACCGCGCTGTGCGATGAGCTGCTCGTGTGTTCCGCGCTCGATGATGCGTCCCTTTTCAAGCACCATGATCACGTCGGAATTGCGAACCGTTGACAAGCGGTGTGCAATCACGAAGACGGTTCTTCCCTTCATCAGAGCATCCATACCTCTTTGCACGATCGCTTCGGTACGGGTGTCGATCGAGGAGGTTGCCTCGTCCATGATCATAACGGGAGGATCGGCAACCGCCGCGCGGGCAATCGCCAAAAGCTGGCGCTGACCTTGCGAAAGGTTTGCTCCGTTGTTGGTCAGCTCGGTATCGTAGCCGTTCGGCAAACGCGTGATGAAGTCATCGGCTCCCGCCAGCTTTGCGGCACGGATACATTCTTCATCGGTTGCGTCCAGGTTTCCGTAACGGATATTTTCCATAACCGTTCCCGTAAACAGGTTGGTCTCCTGCAACACGATTCCGAGAGAGCGTCTCAGATCGGATTTTTTGATCTTATTGATATTGATACTGTCATAACGGATCTTACCGTCGGCAATATCGTAAAAGCGGTTGATCAAATTGGTGATGGTAGTCTTTCCCGCACCCGTAGCACCAACGAACGCCACCTTTTGTCCCGGCGTTGCGTACAGCGTTACATCGTGCAGAACGGTCTTTCCTTCCACATATCCAAAATCGACCTCGGTCATACGAACATCACCCTGCAGGGGCGTGTAGGTAACGGTCCCCTCTGCCGCGTGCGGATGCTTCCACGCCCAGTTTCCGGTGTGGTGCGCAACCTCGGTCACGGTTCCGTCCTCGGCGATCTCGGCATTCACCAGCGTCACGTAGCCGTCGTCTGCCTCGGGGATCTCGTCAAGCAGCTCGAAGATACGGGAGGCACCTGCCATACCCATAACGATCGAGTTGATCTGCTGGGATACCTGGTTGATGTTACCCGTGAATTGCTTGGTCATTGAGAGGAACGGAACGATCACGCTGACGTCAAGTGCCATTCCGCTAAGGCTCAGATTGGGAACGCCCGTTGCAACCATCAAGCCGCCAACCAGTGCCATGATCACGTACAGAATGTTACCGATATTCATAATGATCGGGCCCAGCATATTCGCAAAGGCGTGTGCGCGGTAGCTGACGTTGTACAGCTCGTCATTCAAAGCGTCAAAGTCCTTCTGACAGGATTCTTCATGACAGAACACCTTGACCACCTTCATGCCGTTCATGCTCTCCTGAACGTAGCCCTCCATGCCTGCGATCTGCTTTTGCATTCCGATAAAGTATTTTGCCGAGCCGCCTCCGAACTTTTTGGAAACGAACAGCATGAATATCACACCGAACAGGACGATCAGCGTCAGCCAAATGCTGTAGTACAGCATCAGGGCAAGAACCGTACACACGATCACCGATGCACGGATCAGCGTAGGCAGCGACTGTGCCACAAGCTGACGGAGTGTATCGATATCGTTGGTATAGTAGCTCATGATATCGCCGTGCTTATGGGTATCGAAATAGCTGATGGGAAGATTCTGCATCCGATCAAACATCGTACGGCGCATCTTACACAAAAAGCTTTGTGTGATATACGCCATGAGCTGCGTATCCATCACGATGGCAACCAGCGAAAGTGCGTACATTGCAATCAGGAGATAGATCTTGGGCATGATCTCTGCCTGTGCGCCTGCCCAATCTCCCGATGCCTGCCAAAGCTCGATCAGCTTGGTAACCTGCCCAAGGAAAAGTGCGGGGATCGCCGATGCCACCGCGTTAAAGATCGTGCAAAGAATTGTCAGCGGCACCAGAACGGGATAGCAGCGGAACAGCATCTTGATCAGCCGCTTCAGCACACCTTTTTTCATCGGAGGCCGTTTTGGCATTTGCTTAGCATTATGCTTCATCATTGCCACCTCCGTTCGTTTGTTGCTCGTAAACCTCACGGTAGATCTCGCTTTCGCGCAAAAGCTCCTTATGCTTTCCTGCCGATACGATCTGCCCCTGATCCATTACAAGGATCAGATCGGCTTCCTCTACCGACGCGATACGCTGTGCGATGATGATCTTTGTGGTTTCGGGAATGAAAGACTTGAATCCCGCGCGGATCATGGCATCGGTCTTGGTATCAACCGCACTGGTCGAGTCATCCAGAATCAGGATCTTAGGCTTTTTCAAGAGGGCACGCGCTATGCAAAGACGCTGTTTTTGTCCGCCCGACACATTGGTACCGCCCTGCTCGATCTTGGTATCGTAGCCATCGGGGAACGACATCACGAAGTCGTCTGCCTGCGCCAATCGGCAAGCCTCACGGATCTCCTCATCGGTTGCATTCGGGTTACCCCACTGCAGGTTCTCACGAATGGTACCCGAGAACAAAAGGTTCTTCTGAAGCACCATTGCAACCGAGTCACGAAGCACCTTGATATCGTATCGGCGCACGTCCTCGCCTCCAACCAGCACACGTCCTTCGGTTGCATCGTAGAGTCTCGGGATCAACTGAACGAGCGAGGTCTTACTGGAGCCCGTTCCGCCGATGATGCCGACAGTCATGCCCGATTCGATCTTGAAATCAACGTCTGCCAGCGCAAATTTCTTTGCCTTTTCGGAATATTTGAAGCTGACGCGCTCAAACGTGACAGAGCCGTCCTTAACCTCGGTGAGTGCATTCTCGGGGCTGGTCAGTCCCGGCTCCTCGTTCAGCACCTCCATGATACGCTTTGCCGATTCGGTGGACATCGTGATGATCACATAGATCATGGAAAGCATCATCAGCGACATCAGGATCTGCATACCGTAGTTGAGCATTGCAGAAATATGTCCCACGTCGATACCGTTGCCCGGGAGGATCGCCAGCTTGGAGCCGACAATCAAGATAAAGACCATATTGAAGTACATACAGATCTGCATCAAGGGCGTATTCCACGCCACGATGCGCTCGGCGCGTGTGAAGTCCATGCGGATGTTCTCGGCGCTGTCTCCAAACTTCTTTTTCTCGTAATCCTCGCGTGAGAATCCCTTGACCACGCGCATACCGCGCACGTTTTCCTCGATTGATTCGTTCAAACGGTCGTATTTCTTGAACACCGCGCGGAATGCGGGCATTGCCTTTTTACCGATGAAGAAAAGTCCGAGACCAAGCACGGGAATCACGACCACAAACGCGGTTGCCAGAGCGCCGCCCATCACGTAAGCCATGATCACCGAGAAGATCAGCAGCAAGGGGCAACGGATCGCCGTGCGGATGATCATCATAAAGGACATCTGCACGTTTGCAACGTCGGTGGTCATACGGGTGACCAGCGAGGAGGAAGAAAATTTGTCAATGTTCGAAAAGTCAAAATCCTGAACCTTTGCAAAAATATCGTGTCGAAGATTTTTCGCAAAGCCGGAGGAAGCCTTGGAGCAGGTGAACGCCGCCACGCCGCCGCACACCAACGAAACAATTGCCATCACCACCAGCAAAACACCCTTGGGCCAGATCGCATCAACGCCTTTTCCCGCACTGATGTCGTTGATCAAAGCGGCAGTGATAAACGGGATCGTCGTTTCGATGATCGCTTCCGCAACGATGAAAATCAGCGTAAGAATCACCATCGGCTTATATTCTCTTACGCATTTTACCAATCGTTTTAACATAAAGTTCGGTTCGTCCTTTCATAGAATTTCTTAACTTTATTATTATACCATATCTGCCAAAAAAAGTCAATGTCACTTTTCGGGAAATCGTCCTCCCCACGCAATTCTTTTTTGGTAACTTTGGCTTGTTTGATTTATTGAATGAATAAACCGATCAAGATGAAACATTTTTTAACTTTTTTCCAAAATCCTCTTGACATCTACAATACTTCGTGATATGATGTATATCGCAAGGAGGAGTATGCTATGGATATTCAATTAAAGCGAGGGCTACTCGACGTATGTGTGTTGGCAGCTATCAAAAATGAGGATTCCTACGGCTATAAGATCATTAAGGATATGAAGCCGTATCTTGAAATGTCGGAATCAACGCTGTACACGATCCTCAAGCGCTTGGAGCTTGCGGGAATGTTGACGGTACACACCGCCGAACACGGAGGAAGACTGCGAAAATATTATCACATCACTCAAGACGGACTGGAACGGATCAGAACCTTTAAGGCTGAGTGGCAAGAGGTGATGTCCATTTATCAATTTGTGATCAAGGAGGAGAAACAGGTATGACAAAACAAGAATTTTTAACCGCACTTCAACAAAAGCTTTCAGGTCTTCCAACGGCGGAAATCGAAGAGCGGCTTGCCTTTTACGGGGAGATGATAGACGACCGAATGGAAGACGGACTCTCCGAGAAGGATGCGGTTGCGGGCATCGGCTCTGTACGGGAGATTGCAGAACAGATCATAACGGAGATCCCCTTTGCCAAGATCGCAAAGGAGCGCATCAAGCCCAAGAGGCGGATCAAAGCATGGGAGATCGTGCTTTTGGCACTTGGCTCCCCGATCTGGCTCTCGCTGGGCATCGGCGCTTTTGTAATCTTTCTTTCCCTTTACGTTGTGCTGTGGTCGGCGGTCGTTTCCCTGTGGGCGGTCTTTGCGTCACTTGCCGCTTGTTCGCTTGGCGGAGTGGTTGCAAGCGTAATCTTTCTGAGCATCGGGAACATTTCCTCGGGACTTGCGCTCCTCGGCGCGGGCTTTGTGTGCGCGGGACTTGCAATCTTTTTGTTCTTTGGATGCCATGCAACAACCAAAGGAATTTTACTGCTTACAAAAAAGATTGCGTTGGGAATTAAAAAGTGTTTTGTGAAAAAGGAGGCAGCGGAATGAGCAAGGCAACAAAAGTATGGTTTGCGATAGCAACCGCTCTGATTCTGATAGGACTGATTCTTTTTGGAGGAATTATGGGATCGAATAAATGGGATTTTACAAAATTATCAACGGTGGAATACGAAACGAATCAGCATGAGATCACAAAAGAGTTCAAAGCGATCTCGGTGAACACCGATACTGCCGATATTACGTTCGTTCCCTCCGAAAGCAAAAGCTGCTTGGTGGTATGCTACGAGCAAGCAAGCGTAAAGCATTCGGTGGAGGTCAAGGACGGTACCCTTTCGATCAAGGCTGTTGATACAAGAAAATGGTATGAGCACATCGGCATCAATTTTGATACGCCTGCGATCACGGTGTATGTACCACGCGGGGAGTACGGTGCGATTTCGATCCAATCGAGCACGGGAGACGTTGAAATTCCGAAGGAGCTTCAATTTGAAAGCATCGAGATCACGGAAAGCACGGGCGATATCACGAATTACGCTTCTGCCTCGGACTTTATAAAGCTAACGACTACCACGGGAGATATCCGTGTGGAAAACATATCCGCCGCTTCCCTTTCGCTTTCGGTTTCAACCGGCAGGATAACCGCTTCGGGAATAAGCTGTGAGGGAGATGTAACCGTCAATGTCAGCACGGGAAAGAGCGTATTGACCGATGTTACGTGCAAAAGCCTGATATCCAACGGCAGTACGGGCGATATTACTTTGACAAGCGTAATCGCAACCGAACGCTTCTCCATCAAGAGAAGCACAGGTGACGTAAAGCTGGAAGGCTGTGATGCAGGCGAGCTTTCCATCACGACAGACACGGGTGATGTTGAGGGCAGTCTGCTTTCGGAAAAGGTCTTTATCGCCAACACGGATACGGGCGACAAGGCAGTTCCCGATACCATCTCGGGCGGCAAGTGCGAAGTCACCACCGACACGGGAGATATCCGATTGACGATCAAATAATGAAAAACGCATCCTCCGAGCATTACTGCTTGAAGGATGCGTTTTTCACATGGTTACGGTAATCAGATAATATCCCGTGTTGTCGGGAGAAATCTCACAGCTTTTCCAGCCGCTCGGCATGGGAATGGTTTTGGAATCAAATCTGCCCGTGTAGTAGTTTTCACAGGAATACCACGTATTCGGCACAAAGGACTCGATATACTCCTCGTATGTCAGACCGCAATCCATAATCATTTTTGCGTGCGGTGCGCCAACGTAGCGCAAATGCCACGGCTCATAAGAAATTCCCGTGATCTCCTCTTTTCCAACGGGATAGCGCAAAATAAAGCCGTACTCGCCGCAGATACGGTTAATCAAGCGGCCCGCATCCGAGCGCAAAAAGGTCTTTCCGTCATGGTACGGAGCATACACATCGAGCGCAAGCCCCGCTTCATGCTCACTGCACCCAAGGGGCGCGGCGATGCCGTCGGCAGACTCGTGCAAAATCTGCTCTTGTTCCTCAGAGGTGCGGTAATCGCTGACAACATAGATCCGCACGCCCGTTTGTTCCTCCACATCATCCCGCAGAGCGATGTAAGACTGCAGCATAAACGGATGCATCTGCGCACCGTTATACGTCACCAGGGAAGGCTCGTAATCCTCGGGCAACGGATGCTCGGCATTGATCAGCATTTTTATATTGGAATATGTAACGCAAGAGGTCGCCTTCAAGCTTGAAAGCGTCTGCTCCTCGCCGTCAAAATCATTGGCTTTTTTCCACGGATTTTCGTCATAGATCCGAAGCTGCTCTATCATCGGGAACCACCACTCGCCGTGATAGAAAATCCATCCCGCGCCAACAAACAGCGTGGCACAAATCAGAAGCACACAGAGTACCCGAACGGTATATCCTCGTTTCATACGGCAAATCCTCCGTCCACACCGAGCACCTGTCCCGTGATAAAGGATGCCGCATCGGATGCAAGGAAGCAGACAGCCGCCGCAACCTCTTCGGGGCTTCCCATTCGGCACAGGGGCGTGGCATCACTCAGCTCACGTTTGGTTGCATCGTCCAATGCCGCGTTCATCTCGGTTTCAATCACGCCAGGCTCAATGCAGTTGACGCGGATTCCCGAGGGCCCCAGCTCCTTTGCCAACGCCATTGTCATGCCGCGCAGTCCTGCCTTGGCGGCAGAATAGTGAACCTCACACGAAGCACCGACCTTTCCCCACATTGATCCAATGTTCACAATACTTCCCGCGTGCTGTGCGATCATTGCCGAAGCAACCGCCCGCGTAACGTAAAATGCTCCCGACAGATTGGTATCAAGCATTTTTCTCCAGTCCTCATCGGAGATCGTATCAAACAGCTTGATCTGTGCGATCCCCGCATTGTTTACCAACACATCCAAGCCGCCCAGCTTGGTAGCAGTTTCCTTCACGGCAGCGCACACGCGCGCCGAATCGGTCACATCCACGCAAACTGCGACAGCGCCCGTTTCCTTTGCAAGAAGCTCTGCCGCCTCGTGGTTATTTCGGTAAAAAAACACCACGCGGTCACCGCGCTCGCAAAAAGCACGAACACACGCAGCACCGATACCGCGCGAGCCTCCCGTAATCAATACTCTCATTGTTTATTTCCTTTCTCAAGAACCCTCTGCAGGCAACAGAAGCTCTCCGTTACTTTCAAAAACGATCTCGCCCTGCCAACCCGTGCAAAGTGTTTCTGTTCCGTTCTGTTTCAACCGAGCAAGAACCTCCCCCGAGGGATGACCAAACACGTTTACCGTTCCGGCACTGATCACGGCATACGTCGGATCGGTAACTGTCAAAAATCGCTCCGAGGTAGAGGAATTCGAGCCGTGATGCCCCACCTTACACAGATCCACCGAGAGATCGGAATCTTCGTACTGTTCGATCAAAGTATTCTCCTGCGCAATCCCCGCGTCGCCCATAAAAAGCGCGGAGGTCTTTCCGAACTGCATACGCACGATCAGACCGGAAGCATTCCCCTCGGCGGGATTCTTGTTCAGTGGGTATAGTATCGCCAAGAAAAGATCTCCCAGTTGAAAATGCTCACCCGCGCACACCCGACGAAGCTGTGCGCCGCTCTCCTCTGCCGCCAAGAGCAACCGATTCGTTGCCTCATTTTGAACGGGAGAGTGGTTGATCCAAACCGTTTCGGTTGGGAATTGACGCAAAACCGCATCGGCACCGCCGATGTGATCCTCATCAAAGTGTGTAAAGATCGCCAGCTTCAATGATCGGACACCGAGCTGCTCCATGCGCAGGCAAAGAAGCGTTTCGGATTGCTCGGTTCCCGCATCGATCAATACGTCCCCATCCGCCGTTCGCAACAGAATCGCATCTCCTTGTCCAACGTCCAGAAAACGGACCGTTAGCGGAGCCTGCCCGATATCGGGAAAGGAGATGCTCAAAAGACAGAACACACAAGCGATCAATACGACGAAACGAAGCTTTTTGCGCATATTCCTCTCCTTTCGCCGTTTTGTGCTTTTATTATAACAGACGGAAGATCTTTTTTCAATAGAAAATAAAAAAAGAAAAAGAAATGCAAAAAAACTCTTGACAAAGTTTGGGAGATGTGATATAATGCTTTGGTGAAGCGGACGAAAGTCCGTCTCTCTGCCGTGCAAATTTTTTCACAGCACGGTCGAATAGTCCATAGGGAGGTGTAAAAAACATGGAAAAAGTTATCAACTCTTATGAAGGCATGTTCATTGTTAGCTTGGCAAACGGCGAAGAAGCTGCAAAGGCTACTGTGAGCAAGTTCACCGATCTGATCGCTGCTAACGCAGAGGTTGTTTCGATTGACGACTGGGGTAAGCGCCGTTTCGCATATCCGATCGAGGATATGACCGAAGGCTATTACACGGTTGCAACCTTCAAGTGTGACGGCGCGTTCCCCGCAGAGCTGCAGCGTTTGATGAACATTGACGAGGCTGTTCTTCGTGCAATGGTTATCCGCATGGAGCATGAGGCAGTTGCTAAGGCTGCAGAGGCTCCTGCTGAAGCTGCTGAAACCGCCGCTGACGCAGAGTAATCTGCCCGCATTTGAAAGGAGGCGTTTTAAATGTCCAGCTTGAATCTTAACAAGGTCGTTCTTTGCGGCCGACTCACAGCAGACCCCGAATTGAAGCAAACCGCAAGCGGCATTGCCGTGGTGTCCTTTACCTTGGCAGTGAATCGCCGTTATCAGTCCAAAAATGCTGACGGTTCGCAGGCTCAACAGGCTGATTTTATCACCGTTGTGGCATGGAGACAAACGGCTGAATTCATTAACCGTTATTTCCGTAAGGGTTCTGCCCTTTGCATCACAGGTTCGATTCAAACTCGCTCCTGGCAGGATCAGCAAGGTCAGAAACGCTACACAACCGAGGTTGTCGCAGACGAAGCAATGTTTGTAGACAGCAAGAACGAAGGTCCTGCTCAAGGATTTGGAGCAGACACCTACAATGCGCCGTCTTATTCTTCAACTCCGGCCGCTGCGCCCAAGTTTGAGGAGCTTAAGACCGACGACGATCTGCCCTTCTGACGAAGCGGCACTATATTGAACAAGGAGGATTTCATAAGATGGATACACCGAAGACTGAAGCAGTGGTTCGTCCGGCTCGCCCTGCGACCCCGAACCGCAGAAGAAGAAAGGTTTGCGTTTTCTGCGCAGACAAGGTAAGCTTTATCGATTACAAGGATAGCGCTAAGCTGCGTAAGTTCATCAGCGAGCGCGGCAAGATTCTTCCCAGAAGAATCTCCGGCACCTGCGCTGTTCACCAGCGTGAGCTGAACACCGCTATCAAGCGTGCTCGTAACATGGCTCTTCTGCCTTTCGTTACCGACTAATCATAAGTTGC
This sequence comes from Clostridia bacterium, assembly GCA_017453335.1. The sequence goes on along the minus strand of JAFTKI010000052.1, from coordinate 6,660 downwards.
CAAAAAAAGACCTGCAAAAAGAGCCATGCCCTTAAGGACAGTTTTTGAGCAAGTTACCTACCGACAGGAAAAACAGAAACCGCAGATTGATTTTCTGCGGTTTTTGTGTTATAATGAGGGTGTTGACTTAATCCTATACATGAGGTGGGGCGGGTACAATAAATTCGAATGACAAACAAGAATTTGACAAAGAGGTGGGTTAAAAAATGGTATGTTGGAAAGTAACTCATAAGTATAAGCTTATAGATCACATTGAGCGTAAGAATATTGGAATTTATAGCTCAAAGGAAAATGCAGAGAAAGCAATAGCCGAACTAAAAACAAAAAATGGTTTTAAAGATACACTCAACGGTTTCAAAATAACGAAAGTGTTCACTCTTTTTAAGCCTCGTCTTTTAGATAATACGTATTGGGTGGATGGATTCGATACGTATACCTACTAAGAAATCATGTCAAAGCGTCGGAGACGAGGTCAACAAATTCCAATTTGTAGAGAAATATGAGGATGTTAATCGATAAAAGCCTCCCTTGTGTAAAGGGAGGTGGCACGCGCAGCGTGACGGAGGGATTGTAATGCAGAGAAAACATAATAAAGACATTGTCCCAACTGCAAAAATGTTGCGAAAGAATATGACCAAAGAAGAAAAGCACCTTTGGTATGATTTCCTACGCACTTATCCCGTTCGCTTTTTACGTCAAAAAGTTCTCGGAAGGTATATTGCGGATTTTTACTGTGCAGAGGCAAAGCTCGTCATCGAGCTTGACGGATCGGGACATTACACGGAAGAAGGAAAGCAATACGATGAAGAAAGGACAGCTTTCCTTGAAGAATACGGATTGACAGTTATCAGAATACCAAATACGGAAATACATAGGAATTTTCGAGGGGTATGTGAATATATTGATCACCTCGTAGAACAATCCCTCAGTCAGCTTCGCTGACAGCTCCCTTTACACAAGGGAGCCTTTTTTACGTTCATCTATGCCTTGTCAATTTTCCTGACAAGCACTGCATTTGTAGCCACAAACGCAAAATACGGCATACCTCTTTCGAGATATGCCGTATTTCTGAAAACTGTCCTTTAGAGTGACGCTCTAAGGGCAGGTCTTTTTTGTGTTTCTGATTAAGTCATTTTTAGTCCTTAGCATCAAGCATCTTCAAATGTTCGATACAACGCTTGACCTCTTCCAAGCCGGTAGGGTCCAGTCCTTCGCTCTCCACAACCATCGTGCAGCCCAGCTCGATAGCCTTTTGGCGTACTTGGGCGATGGGTGCAGAGCCGCTTCCGAGCGATTTTCCGATTGCCTTACTTTCGGGATTGGAATGATCCTGCGGGAAACCGTCCTTAAGATGGATAAAGTGGATACGATCCTTGTATTGCTCCAAAATGTCAATCGGGTTCTTTCCTGCGTTGTATGCCCAGAAGGTGTCGATTTCAAACAGAATATCGGTCTCCTTGGCAAGCACATCCTGCATGATGATCCCATCAAGATTGGGAACAAATTCCTTCCAATGGTTGTGAAAATGGAGACGAATCCCCTCTTTGGCAAGCAAGGTCTGGTTTTTGTTTGCCCAATCCACAAAGCTGTATACGTTTTCTTTGGTCTTCAGCGGAACACCGGGAATGATTAGGTCGCTGCAACCGATCTCGTGATGATATGCAACCGTTCCCGCAAAATCCTGCTTGAGTGCATCTACACCTGTATGCGTGGAGCATACGGTCAAATCGTAATTTTTGAGCATAGCGGCAACATCCTTTGCGGAATTGTCAAAAAAGCCCGCCGGCTCCACCATCTTATAACCCATTTCTGCGACCTGACGCAGAGTATCTTCGTAATTTTCCTTTGCAGAATCACGAACGCTGTAAAGCTGTAATCCGTAGTTCATAACAAACACTTCCCTTTTGATGTATTTCGGGGACTCCCCTTTCGTATTATAGCACAAACTTTTACGAAATGGAAGTCCCCTATCCAATTATTCTACTTCAACTATCCAATTATTCTACTTCAACAACACCGTTTTCTTTCACGGTGATCTTCATTCCGTCCTTAACGTAATTGAGAAATTCATCACCGAGAGAATCGACCACGGGCATGGTCACACCGTCCACCCAAACATCGGCAAGCACGGCGCCTGCCGCCGCAAGAGAGTCGATGTGATTGGCAAACAGCATACATGCGGGGTTCTTTTGCATAGCGCAAGCGCAATACAGAACAAGACCGCCTGTAGTCGAGCCAATGGTCTGCGGCAGGCAAAGTGCTTTGCCAAGCAGAGGCTTTCCGTAAAGCTCTCTGTTGCTCTGATCTCCGCATTTTACTTCCTTATCGCCAAACTGTAACGCCATCTGAAGCGAAGCAAGCGTGTTGAAGCCTTCCTTTGTTACAACCGCTTCAGCAGTTACTTCACCGGGAGTAACAACTCTTCCCTGAAACTTTTTCATTGGTTTTTACCTCCCGTAATGGTATTGAGAATTTCCGCATCGGTATAATATCTTGCGCTGGTGTAGGTGCGGAGCTTGTTGGAGGACGTGATCACGGGCATCTTCTTGCAAAGCGGATTGTTCATGTACATCAACGGGCAAATATACGAGGTAATAACGCCTGTTGCCTTGAGTCTTGCCGCATATTCGGTCTTTTCAAATGCTTCAAGCACGGCGGGTGCCGCAGTAAATACAGTCTTAACGGTAACCTTCTTTTTGCCGTTCTTTTGAAGCTCTCCTTCAAGCTTGAGCGTCCAATCCTTGAGCTGTTCAAGAGAAAGGTGAGGACATCCGACAAAGCAAAGCTTGGGAGCCGCATCGGGATTTTTCCAGATCACGGGATAGTTGTTCTTCACTCTTTCAAGCTCGGCATCGTCGATCACATACTCTTTAGCACCTTCAACAATAAGGCTCTCTCCAAGCTCTGCCGCTTCGGGTGTGAGGTTTGCGATATGGTAAAGACCGACAGCGCCGTTGGAGGCGGTTGCCGCACCAAAATCCTTTAAGTAAGCACAAGCCGCATCGTTCAATTCGGTTCCGATCCATTGATCAAGTCCCACAACGTAAGGAACATCCTCCATCACCTTCATACCGATGGCAGAGCCGAGGAGCTGTGCCTCGGGCTTCTTGGTGGTCTGAACCTTGACTACCCAGGTGGCTTTTCTGCCTTCATCGGTCAGAAGACCAAAGTAAGGAACGTAGCCCACGATCGAGCCCATAATATCGATGATGCCCGAGTTGCGGTTGCATCTGGCACCAAGCACCGAGTTTGCGTAAACGACCGCGCTTGACTCTGCCCAAGACAGCACGTCACCCTTTTGGGGCTTGTTACCGACCTCATCCATATAGCAGGTACAGGAAAAGGCATTCTTATCCATAAGTCCGAGCTTGCCGAGCTGTTCTTCGTAGAAGTCCTGTTTCGTATACATAAATTTGTTGAATACAAGATTCTGCAAGAAGTTTGCGGGAACGTTCTTATCAAGAGGACGGGGATCGACCGAGAACTTCTGCTCGGACGATACGCCCGCATCAAGAAGCTGTTGCATCAGATCGTAAACAGGCGACATTACCTTGAGTCCAAAGGAGGTTACAAGGTGATTGTATTTTGAGGTGATCGGCACGAGCTTTTCCGCCTCGAACGCATCACCGTACATAACCAGCGTTTTCATGACCTTGGCAAGCGTTTCGCCCTTCTCGCCGTCAAGAATCGCTTGCTGTTCTTTCGTAAGTATCATATTTTAGCACCTTTCTTATATTCAATTTTTGATTTTCTTCGCTTGTGCGAAGAAAATCTTCATTATCACTGCGCGAAGCGCAATATCACTTGTCCAAAGGGCAAATATCACTCGTGCGAAGCACGAATATCACTGCAATGAAGCTATCAGAGCTTCATTGCTACGTCCCAAGCCCCCCAGATAACGGTTCTGAGATTGCCAACCTTGGAGGCGTCTCCGATCACATGAACGTGTCTCCCCTTGGCAACAACGGGCGCGGGATTGTAGCCAACCGACAGGATCACCGAGTCGGTTGCAACGTCAAAGGTCTTTCCTTCTTTATCCTTCAAGGTCACCTTGCCGTCCGCGATCTCGCACAGTGAGGTTTCCAGATGAACGGGAACCTGATTTGTTTTGAAGAAATCGCGCAGATAGCTTGTATTTGCAAGGCAGATGCCCTTGGTCGTAATAAGATCGTCCTGCATTTCTACGATCACGGGCTTTTTACCGTTCAGATAGAGGTCGTATGCAATCTCACAGCCCGTAAGTCCGCCGCCGATCACCACAACATTCTCACCAACGGTCTTGTTCCCCAGCAGATAGTCCACAGCTTCAACCGCAGATTCAGCCCCCTTAACGGGAATCTTCTTTGCCACGGCACCCGTTGCCACACTGATCTCGTCGGCATCAAGAGCTTTTACATCCTTGATCTCGGTATTCATTCTGATGTCAATGGGATATTTGGACAGCTCGCGGATATACCACGCGATCAATGCTCTGTCCTTTTCCTTGAAGGAAGGAGCTGCCGCCGCGATGAAGACGCCACCCAGCTTATTACTCTTTTCATAAAGGGTTACGCTGTGTCCGCGCTTTGCGCAAACGATAGCGGCTTCCATGCCGCCGATACCGCCGCCGATAACAGCGATCTTCTTTGCCTTCTTGGCAGGCTCAATGTGGTATTTTTTCGACTGCATTGTTTCGGGATTGAGCGCACAGCGGGCAAGTCCCATCGTATCGGTAAGATCTTGGGTGTTTGCGTGTCCCTTGGAGGATGAGAAATTGAAGCAGCCGCTGTGGCAGCAGATACAGGGCTTGATATCTTCAAGTCTGTCTTCAATCAGTTTTGTGATCCATTCGGGATCAACAAGGAACTGACGGGCAACGCCGACGGCATCGATTCTGCCGTCTGCAACTGCTTTGGCTCCGACCTCGGCATCCATTCTTCCCGCGCAAACCACGGGAATATCTACGAATTTCTTAATGTGTGCCACATCGTCAAGGTTACAGTTTTCGGGCATATACATCGGCGGATGCGCCCAATACCAGGAGTCATAAGTACCGTTATCGGCGTTGAGCATATCGTAACCCGCATCCTGAAGGTATTTCGCGGCTCTTTCGGATTCCTCCATACAGCGTCCGACCTCGGTATAGACCTCACCCGGCATTGCGCCCTCGCAAAAGCCCTTCATTTTGGATTCTACAGAGTAACGAAGCGATACGGGATAATCCTCTCCGCAAGCCTCCTTGATCGCCTTGACCACCTCGGCGGCAAAGCGGTAGCGGTTTTCAAAGCTTCCGCCGTATTCATCGGTACGCTTATTGAAAAACTCGATTGCAAACTGATCAAGCAGATAGCCCTCGTGTACGGCGTGAACCTCTACACCGTCAACGCCCGCATCGCGGCACAGCTTTGCGGTCTTGGCAAATGCCTCGATGATCTCATGGATCTGCTCCTTGGTCATTTCGGGACATTCGATGTCGTGTGCCCAGCGCGATTTTTGCGGGCTGGGACTTGCCAATTCGTGGGATGTATCAATGATCGGCTTGATCAGAGTACGGGTAAATTTGTTTTTGTGCAAGGGGGCTACCAGCTCGGTGATCGCCCAGGAGCGTCCCATACCTGCCGTTAGCTGAATAAACAGCTTTGCGCCTGTCTTATGGATCTCGTCCATAAACTCCTTGAGATCCTTGAACATCTTTTCGTTTTGCCAGAGCCATTTGCCCCAAAAGGTATCGCGCAGAGGTGCGATTCCGGGGATGATCAAGCCAACGTTGTTGTTTGCTCTTTCAAGAAAAAGCTTTGCTGCTTCCTTGTCAAAATGACAGCCCGTAAGCTCGAACCAACCAAACAGCGACGTTCCTCCCATCGGACACATCACAATGCGGTTCTTGATCTCAACGTTTCCGATCTTCCAAGGCGTGAATAACGCCTCGTATTTCTCGTTTACTGTGTTCATAGCCGTAAGTAAATCCTTTCCCATACAGATTTATTTCGTATTTTTGCTGATCTCTTCCAGATTGTTGCTGATGATCATCAGACTTTTATAAAAGGCAATGCGGTCTTCCTCCGACATTCCCACGCCAACCTGATCCAGAACGCGATTGATCTTATCGGTGATCTCTTCCCCAACCGCTCTCCCCTTTTCCGTCAGCACCAGCGGACTTTTATATCGCTTTGCGGATGTAGCTTCACAGGTCAGATAGCCGTTTTTTTCCAAATAGTCCAGCGCGCGGGAGATGGTTGCTTTGTCTTCTTCACAGCGTTCACACAGCTCGGTTGCGGTCAGGGAACTTGCCACGGTCAGATAGTGCAAGCAGGATATATGCACACTGCGCAAGCCGTATTCTGCCATTTCCTGATTCTTGATCTTTCTGATATTGCGGCTGATCTTGTTGATCAGAACCGTAAAGGTCTCAAACCGTTCCTTCATTGATCTCCCTCCTCGCCTGTTGAAACTTCAACAAGTTGTCAATTCATTATAACACGGATGCGGCCTTTTGTCAACCGATTTTGAAAAAACCTCTGTTTTGACCAAAAGACCTCATCTCATCACAAGTCATGACCATCAGCCGTGCCGGTGGCTTGCACAAGCCCCCTTGGGGCATTTCACACGCTGAGCCTATAGGCTCGTCGAATGATCCGCCACTTGCGGAAGTTGCCCCACTGCCACAGATGTGGCAACTAT